>JBDZVW010000209.1:0-5302 GCA_040255885.1 Betaproteobacteria bacterium | reverse complement strand
GTCAGGAACAGCGCAGTCAGCGATGAAGTGCGCACTTGGCATCCCTCTTTATAGTAGTTATAGAAATAAAAAATCTAACATCAAATAGTTAGTGATTCAAGCTCATCTCAAGCCTGATCCGTTCAGCGCGACCCTGCCCCTCATTTCACGCAATACGCATCCGAACCGGCAGCCATACCCTGCAAGCAAGAATCATACTGAAATTCAAGCCGCCTCCCGCACGACTCGCAACATGCGGCGCAACGGCTCGGCCGCGCCCCACAACAGCTGGTCGCCGACGGTGAATGCCGACAGATATTCACCGCCCATCGGCAGCTTGCGCAGCCGGCCGATCGGTACGTCCAGCGTGCCGCTGATGACGGCCGGCGTCAGCTCGCGCAGCGTCGCGTCACGCTCATTCGGCACCACGCGCACCCACTGGTTGGCTTGTGCCAGAATGTCCGTAATCTCGTCGAGCGGCACGTCGCGCGTGAGCTTGATCGTCAGTCCCTGGCTGTGGCAGCGCATCGCGCCGATGCGCACGCAGATGCCGTCGACCGGAATCGGATGGCCGTTGGTGCCGACGATCTTGTTGGTCTCCGCCTGCCCCTTCCATTCTTCGCGGCTCTGGCCGTTGCCGAGATCCTTGTCGATCCACGGCAGCAGGCTGCCGGCCAGCGGAAAACCGAAATTATCGACCGGCAGCCGCTCGCTCCTGAGTGCATTCGACATCGCGCGATCGAGTTCCAGCACGTTCGACGCCGGGTCATTGGCCGCCTGTTTCGCGGCGTCGTACACGTATCCCATCTGCTGCACCAGCTCGCGCATGTGCTGCGCGCCGGCGCCGGACGCGGCCTGGTAGGTCATCGCCGTCATCCACTCGACCAGCCCCTCGCGAAACAGTCCGGCGGTCGCCATCAGCATCAGGCTCACCGTACAGTTGCCGCCGATGTAATTGCGCACGCCGTCGGCCAGCGCCTTCCTGATCATCGGCAGGTTCACCGGGTCGAGCACGATCACGCTGTCGTCGTTCATGCGCAGCGCCGACGCGGCATCGATCCAGTAGCCTTTCCAGCCGGCGGCACGCAACTGCGGGAAAATCTCGTTGGTGTAGTCGCCACCCTGGCAGGACACGATCACGTCCATCGCCTTCAGTTCGTCGATCGCGCGCGCATCCTTCAACGCGGGCACATCCTTGCCCACGTTCGGCGCCGCCTGCCCCGCCTGCGAAGTCGAGAAAAACACCGGTTCGATCGCATCGAAATCGTGCTCCTCGCGCATGCGCTGCATCAACACCGATCCCACCATTCCGCGCCAGCCGACAAACCCTGTTCGCATTCCGTATCCCGTTCCCATTACCGAAAAACGTACAATTTTACCGCAATCGGCGTCCGCTGCCTAAAAATCAGGCAGCCTGCGCCAGTGCCGCGACCACCGCATCGCCCATTTCGGCGGTGCCCACGCGTCGCGCGCCGGGTTCGGCAATATCGGCGGTGCGCAGGCCCTGCGCCAGCACGCGCTGCACCGCGGCCTCGATGCGTGCCGCCGGCTGCGGCTGATCAAAGGTGTAGCGCAGCATCATTGCCGCAGACAGGATGGTCGCCAGCGGATTCGCCAGATTCCTGCCGGCGATGTCGGGCGCCGAGCCGTGCGCCGGCTCGTAGAAGCCCTTGTTCGCCGCATCCAGCGAAGCGGACGGCAGCATGCCGATCGAACCGGTGAGCATCGACGCCTCGTCGGACAGGATGTCGCCGAACATGTTGCCGGTCAGCACCACGTCGAGCTCACGCGGCGCGCGCACCAGCTGCATCGCCGCGTTGTCGACGTACATGTGCGAAAGTTCGACGTCCGAATGATGCGCGCCGATCGCCGTCACCACCTCGCGCCACAGCCGGCTGGTCTCGAGCACATTGGCCTTGTCGACCGACACCACCTTGCGTTTGCGTTTTTTTGCGATGCCGAACGCGATTTCGGCAATGCGCTCGATTTCGGGACGCGAGTAGCGCATCGTATCGAAACCCTCTTCGATGCCGCCGTCGAGCGTGCGCCGGCCGCGCGGCTCGCCGAAATAAATGTCGCCGGTCAGCTCGCGCACGATCACGATATCGAGTCCGGCGACCACTTCCGGCTTGAGCGTCGATGCGCCGGCCAGTTCCGCATAGAGCAGCGCCGGCCGCAGGTTCGCGAACAGCCCCAGCGCGCGGCGCATGCGCAGCAGGCCCTGCTCCGGGCGCTGCGGGCGCGGCAGATCGTCGTATTGCGGGCCGCCGACCGCACCGGCCAGTATCGCGTCCGCCTCCTGCGCCAGCTTCAGCGTCGTGTCCGGCAGCGGATCGCCCGCCGCATCATAGCCGGCACCGCCGAACGGCGCTTCTTCAAGTTCGATTTTCAGGCCGTCGGAGCGCAGTGCATTCAGCACCTTGACGGCCTGCGCGACGATTTCGGGGCCGATGCCGTCCCCGGGGAGAATTGCGATCTTCATTCTTTTAAAAACCCGTGAGGAGTGAGGGGTGAGGAGTAAGGAGTAGATAATGCGGCGCGCGGCGCGCGCCGGAAGCGTTCAACGCCTCACTCCTAACTCTTCACTCCTCACGAAGTAAACAGCCAGGGCTGCTGTGCGCGATGTTTTGCCTCGAACGCCTTGATGTCGTCCGCATGCTCCAGCGTCATCCCGATCTCGTCGAGACCATTCAGGATACAGCGCTTGCGGAACGGATCAATGTCGAACGCGAAGCTTTCGCCGCCCGGCGTCGTCACGGTTTGCGCGTCGAGATCGATGGCCAGCCGGTAGCCGGACGTTGCCTCGACTTCGCGAAACAGCTGATCGACGATTTTCTCGTCGAGCACAATCGTCAGCAGCCCGTTCTTCAGCGAATTGGTGTGAAAGATGTCGGCGAAGCTGGGCGCGATCACGCTCTGGAAACCGTACTGCAGCAATGCCCACGGCGCGTGCTCGCGCGACGATCCGCAGCCGAAGTTCTCGCGCGCCAGCAGTACGGTGGCGCCGCGATAGCGCTCCTGGTTGAGCACGAAATCCGGATTGAGCGGCCGCTTCGAGTTGTCCATCCCCGGCTCGCCGTGATCGAGATAACGCCATTCGTCGAACAGATTGGGACCGAAGCCGCTGCGCTTGATCGACTTCAGGAACTGCTTCGGGATGATCGCATCGGTATCGACGTTGGCGCGATCGAGCGGCACCGCCAGGCCTTCAGTACGGACAAATTTTTCCATGTTACTGGGCCGACTTTTCGATCTTGTGGCCGGCCGCCGACACGTCCTTGCCCACGCCCTGCACCGTATTGCACGCGGCAAGCGCCGTCACCGCCAGCAATGCCGCGATCACCGCCAAAATTCTGCTCATCGTCTGCTCCTTGTTTTCGGTTGCGGACCCCGAACGGCTATTTCGCCGCCTTCTGGATATCTTGCCCGGCGTTGGAGATATCCTTGCCCATGCCCTGCACCGTGTTGCATGCGGAAAGCGCCACCGTCATCAGCGCCGCCGCCAACAGCAACAGATATTTCTGCATTGCCATCCTCCGTCAATCGAGATTGCGCACGTCAACGAAACGCCCCGCAATCGCGGCCGCTGCCGCCATCGCCGGGCTCACCAGATGGGTGCGGCCGCCGGCGCCCTGCCGTCCTTCGAAATTGCGGTTCGACGTCGACGCGCAGCGCTCTCCCGGTTCCAGCCGGTCATCGTTCATGCCCAGGCACATCGAACAGCCCGGCTGGCGCCACTCGAATCCGGCAGCGGTGAATATCTTGTCCAGTCCCTCGCGTTCGGCCTGCGCCTTCACCAGTCCCGAGCCCGGCACCACCAGCGCCAGTCTGACGTTGGCCGCAACGTGCCGGCCGCGTACCAGCTCGGCCGCGATCCGCAGATCCTCGATACGTGAATTGGTGCACGAGCCGATGAAAATCTTGTCGAGCGCAATTTCGGTGATCGGCGTATTCGGCTTCAGATCCATGTACTCGAGCGCGCGCTCGAATCCGGTGCGGCGGGTATGGTCGGCTTCCTGCGCCGGGTCGGGCACCCGTCCGTCGATCTCCGTCACCATCTCCGGCGATGTGCCCCACGTGACCTGCGGCTTGATCGCTGCCGCATCCAGCGTCACCACCCTGTCGAATGCGGCACCGTTGTCGCTGACCAGTGAACGCCAGTACGCAACCGCCTTGTCCCAGTCGGCGCCCGAAGGTGCCAGCGGCCGTCCTTTCAGGTAGTCGATCGTGGTGTCGTCCACCGCCACCATGCCGGCGCGCGCGCCGGCTTCGATCGCCATGTTGCACAGGGTCATGCGGCCTTCCATCGACAACGCGCGCACCGCATTGCCGGCGAACTCGATTGCGTAACCGGTGCCGCCCGAAGTGCCGATCTTGCCGATCACGGCCAGTGCGATATCTTTCGCCGACACGCCGCGGCCCAGCCGGCCGTCAATCACGACCTGCATCGCTTTCGATTTTTTCGTCACCAGGCACTGCGTCGCCAGCACGTGCTCGACCTCGGTGGTACCGATGCCGAACGCCAGTGCGGCAAACGCGCCATGCGTGCTGGTATGCGAATCGCCGCACACCACCGTCATGCCGGGCAGCGTCGCACCGTTCTCGGGGCCGATCACGTGCACGATGCCCTGGCGCGCGTCGCGGAACGGAAAATAGGCGGCGGCGCCGTACGCGCCGATGTTGGCGTCCAGCGTTTCCACCTGCAGCCGTGAAATCGGATCCTGGATGCCCTTGTCCCAGTCGCGGGTCGGCGTATTGTGATCCGCAGTCGCCACGATCGACTGCACCCGCCACGGCTTCCTGCCGGCGAGCTTCAGTCCTTCATACGCCTGCGGACTGGTCACCTCGTGCACCAGATGGCGGTCGATGTAGATCAGCGCCGTGCCGTCGGTTTCCTGGCGCACCAGGTGGCTTTGCCACAATTTGTCGTAAAGCGTTTTCACTGTCATGGATTTATCGCGTAAGTCAACAGTGAATTATTGCATAACCCCGCGTTGCCGGCCACGCACGCCACTTCAGCGATTGGAGTTCGAAGAGGTTTTTCATTGAAGCAAATCGCCCGAGGCGATTTGCTAGGCTTCGTCCGGCTCGGGATCCTCGCGCACCGGCGCAGCACCGTGAGCCGGTGTGACATGCGGCGCCAGCGCCGCGATCTGCGGCGTCGTGCATGTGACGTCGGCATTCTGCGCGCGGTGGCGCAGCGCATGATCGATCAGCGTCAGCGCCATCATTGCTTCGCAGATCGGCGTCGCGCGGATGCCGACGCACGGATCGTGACGGCCGGTGGTCTGCACGGTCACGGAGTTGCCGGCCTTGTCGATCG
>JBDZVW010000208.1:0-5303 GCA_040255885.1 Betaproteobacteria bacterium | reverse complement strand
GTGGAGATGTCATGAGCGAGAAACTGGCCACCCTTTCTTTCAGCGACGGAAGCCCCGCCGTTGAGTTTCCGGTGCTTTCCGGAACCATTGGCCCTGATGTGGTGGATATCCGCAGCCTTTACCAGAAGACCGGAAAGTTCACCTACGACCCCGGATTTCAGTCGACCGCGAGTTGTCAATCGACGATCACTTATATCGACGGCGATGCCGGCATCCTGCGCTACCGCGGGTACCCGATCGAAGACCTGGCCGAGCACTGCGATTTTCTCGAAGTCTGCTACCTGATCCTGAACGGCGAGCTGCCGACAGCCACGGAAAAGGACGAGTTCGTCAAGACCGTCACCCAGCACACGATGGTGCACGAGCAACTGGTGCGGCTCTATCAGGGTTTCCGCCGCGACGCGCACCCGATGGCGGTGCTGTGCGGCGTGCTGGGGGCGATGTCTGCGTTCTACCACGATTCGCTCGACATCAACGATCCGCATCACCGCAAGGTGTCGGCTTTCCGGTTGATCGCGAAGCTGCCGACCATCGCCGCGATGTGTCACAAATACAATATCGGACAGCCGTTCATGTACCCGAGGAACGAGTTGTCGTATGCCGCGAACTTCCTGCACATGATGTTCGCGGTGCCGTGCGAGGAATACAAGCCGAATCCGGTGCTGGTACGCGCGCTCGACCGCATCCTGATTCTGCATGCCGATCACGAGCAGAACGCGTCGACCTCCACCGTGCGGCTGGCCGGTTCCTCGGGCGCCAATCCGTTCGCCTGCATCGCCGCCGGCATCGCGAGCCTGTGGGGACCGGCGCACGGCGGCGCCAATGAAGCGGTGCTGAACATGCTGGCCGAGATCGATGACGTTTCCAACATCGGCAAGTTCATCAAGCGCGCGAAGGACAAGAACGATCCATTCAAGCTGTTCGGCTTCGGCCATCGCGTCTACAAGCACTACGACCCGCGTGCGAAGCTGATCCAGAAAACCTGCCACGAAGTGCTCGACGAGCTCGGACTCAAGGACAACAAGCTGTTCAAGCTCGCGGTGGCGCTCGAGAAAATCGCGCTTGAGGACGATTATTTCGTCGAACGCAAGCTGTATCCGAACGTCGATTTCTATTCCGGCATCGTCTACAAGGCACTCAACATTCCGACCAGCATGTTCACCGCGATTTTCGCGATGGCGCGCACCGTCGGATGGATCGCACAGTGGAACGAAATGGTGGCCGATCCCGACCAGAAGATCGGGCGTCCGCGGCAGCTTTACAACGGCGTTGCGACGCGCGACTTCGTGCCGATGAAGCAACGCAAATAGGGAATGGTCATGTTCAAGGAACTGCTTGCTGATTCGTATCTGTTCGGTTCCAATGCGCCGTTCATCGAGGCGCTGTACGACGCGTATCTGGAAAATCCGGAGTCGGTCGATCCGCGCTGGCGCGGCTATTTCGACGACCTGCAGCGTCTCGATGACGGTCCGCGCGACGTGTCGCACCTCGAAGTCAGGCAGCGCTTCGCCGATCTTGCGCGTACGCGCCGCGGCAACGGGGCGGCGCTGCCGGTGGAGCAGAGCGGGTTCATCCAGAAGCAGATCCGCGTGCTGCAACTGATTTCGGCGTATCGCTACCAGGGTTTCCGCATCGCCGATGTCGATCCGATCAAGCGTCACGAAAAGCCGCAGATCGCCGAGCTCGATCTCGCCCACTACGGACTGGGCGACGCCGACATGGACACGCTGTTCAATACCGGCTCGCTCTACGGTTACGACGACGCGCGGCTGCGCGACATCCTGCAGTTGCTGCGCGAAACGTACACCGAAACCGTCGGCGCCGAGTACATGTTCATCTCGGACGTGCCGCAAAAGCGCTGGATTCAGGAACGGCTCGAAATTCCGCGCGCGACGCCGAGCTATGATGCCGACTACAAGAAGCACATTCTGGAGCGTCTGACCGCGGCCGAAGGGCTCGAAAAATACCTTGCCACGAAGTACGTGGGACAGACGCGCTTTTCGCTCGAGGGCGGAGAGACACTGATCCCGATGCTGGACAATCTGCTGCAGCGCGCCGGCAGTGCCGGTGTACAGGAGCTGGTGATCGGCATGGCGCACCGTGGCCGTCTCAACGTGCTGGTCAATACGCTTGGCAAGATGCCGAAGCAGCTGTTCTCCGAATTCGAGGGCAAGCACGACTCGGCCGTGCTCGCCGGCGACGTGAAGTACCACGAGGGTTTTTCGTCCAACATCATGACGCCGGGCGGACCGATGCATGTGACGCTGGCGTTCAACCCGTCGCACCTCGAGATCGTCAATCCGGTGGTCGAAGGCTCGGTGCGGGCGCGCCAGCACCGGCGCCGCGACGTCACCGGCGACCAGGTGCTGCCGGTGCTGATACACGGCGACGCGTCGGTCGCGGCGCAGGGTGTGGTGATGGAAACGCTGAACCTCGCGCAGGTGCGCGGCTACGGCACCGGCGGCACGGTGCACATCATCATCAACAACCAGATCGGTTTCACCACTTCAGATGCACGCGACGCGCGTTCGACGCTTTATTGCAGCGATGTGTTCAAGATGCTCGAAGCGCCGATCTTCCACGTCAACGGTGATGATCCGGAGGCGGTGTGCTGGGTCACCGAGCTCGCGCTCGATTATCGGATGCAATTCCATCGCGACGTCGTGATCGATCTTGTCTGCTATCGCCGACTCGGCCATAACGAACAGGATGAGCCGATGGCGACACAGCCGCTGATGTACAAGAAGATTCACGCGTTGCCGACGACGCGCAAGCTCTACGCCGAACGGCTGGTGGGCGAGAACGTCGTCAGCGCCGAAGACGCGGATGAAATGGCGAAGACCTTCCGCAGCGCGATGGACGGCGGCTACCACACGAACAAGACGGTGCTGTCAAACTACAAGCCGCCGTACGAAGTGGACTGGAAGCCGTTCATCGGCACCAAGTGGAACGAAAACGACGACACCCGCGTGCCGCTGGAGACGCTGAAAGATCTGGCGCGCAAGATCACCACGGTGCCGGAGCATTTCAAGCTGCATCCGCGCGTCGAAAAGATCATGGCCGACCGCCGGCTGATGGCGGAAGGCAAGCTGCCGCTCGACTGGGGCATGGCGGAAAATCTTGCGTACGCGACGCTGCTCAATGACGGCTATGCGATCCGCATCTCGGGACAGGATACCAGCCGCGGCACCTTCTTCCATCGTCACGCGGTGCTGCACGACCAGAACCGTGAACGCTGGGACCAGGGCACGTACATTCCGCTGCAGCACATTGCACCGGACCAGCCGGATTTTCTGATCATCGACTCGGTGCTGTCGGAGGAAGCGGTGCTCGGTTACGAATATGGCTATTCGACATCCGGCCCCAACGAGCTGGTGATCTGGGAGGCGCAGTACGGCGATTTCGCCAACGGCGCGCAGGTCGTGATCGATCAGTTCATCGCGTCGGGCGAGGTGAAATGGGGCCGCATGTCGGGCCTGACGCTGTTCCTGCCGCACAGTTACGAAGGCGCCGGGCCCGAGCATTCGTCGGGCCGCATCGAGCGCTTCCTGCAGTTGTGCGCCGACTACAACATGCAGATCTGCGTGCCGTCGACGCCGGTGCAGATGTATTTCCTGCTGCGGCGGCAGATGGTCCGGCCGTACCGCAAGCCGCTGATCATCTTCACGCCGAAGAGCCTGCTGCGGCACAAGGAGTCGGTGTCGTCGCTGGAAGAGCTGGCGGAAGGCAGCTTCAAGCCGGTCAACGTCGAATGGGACGACTCGATCGATCCGAACCGCGTCGAGCGTGTCGTATTCTGCAGCGGCAAGGTGTTCTTCGACCTGCGCGCGGGGCGCCGCGAGCTCAATGTCGACAACATTCCGCTGCTGCGCATCGCGCAGCTTTATCCATTCCCGCACGATGATTTCAGGGCGATGATCGAGCGCTACAGCAAGGCCACCGAAATCGTCTGGTGCCAGGAGGAGCCGCGCAACCAGGGCGCGTGGCACCGCATTCAGCACTATCTGGAGCGCCATCTGTTGCCGCATCAAAAGCTGATGTACGCGGGCCGCGATTCTTCCGCGTCGCCGGCCGCCGGCTACAAGGCGCTGCACGAAAAGCAGCAGAAGGAACTGGTCGCACTGGCGCTGACGCCGGGCGGCGGGATGCCGGTCGAAAATTGAAAAACACGAACAGGATGCACAACGCGCATTGCGCGACACTGGAGCCGACATGCTAGTCGAAGTAAAGGTGCCTCAGCTTTCCGAATCGGTGGCGGAGGCCACGCTGGTGACCTGGCACAAGCAGCCGGGCGAATACGTTGAACGCGACGAAAACCTGGTCGACATCGAGACCGACAAGGTGGTGCTGGAAACGCCGGCGCCGGATTCCGGCGTGCTGAAGGAAATCGTCAAGGGGGACGGCGCGGCGGTTGCCAGCAGCGAAGTGATTGCGAAGATCGACACGGAAGCGAAGGCGCCGGCCAGGGCGCCCGAGGCGGCGAAACAACCGGCTGCCGCCGCACAGCCGGCTGCGAAACCCGCGGCCGGGCAGCCCGCGGCCAAACCGGCACAACCGGCAGCAGCTGCACCGCAAGCGGGGACGGCACCGGTGATGCCGGCGGCGCAAAAAATCGCTGCGGAGAACAAGATCGATACCTCGACCGTCAGCGGCACCGGCCGCGGCGGTCGTGTCACCAAGGGCGACGTGCTCGACCGCATCCAGACGCCACAGCCCGCGGCCCAGCCGCCGGCAGCCCAAACGCGCAGGTCGGAGCCACCGGTGATCGACGTCAACGCGCTGATCGGCAACCGGCCGGAACAGCGGGTGCCGATGTCGCGACTGCGCGCACGTGTCGCCGAGCGGCTGGTGCAGTCGCAACAGACCGCGGCAATCCTGACCACGTTCAACGAAGTCAACATGCAGCCGGTGATCGAGCTGCGCAACCGTTACAAGGAGCGGTTCGAGAAGGAATACGGCGTCAAGCTCGGCTTCATGTCGTTCTTCGTCAAGGCGGCGGTGCATGCGCTGAAGAAATATCCGATGGTCAACGCATCGATCGACGGCAACGACATCATCTATCACGGCTATTTCGACATCGGCATCGCGGTCGGCAGTCCGCGCGGCCTGGTGGTGCCGATCATCCGCAATGCCGACCAGCTGTCATTCGCCGACATCGAAAAAACCATCGCCGATTTCGGCAGACGCGCGCAGGACGGCAAGCTGACGATCGAGGAACTGACCGGCGGCACGTTCTCGATTTCGAACGGCGGCGTGTTCGGCTCGATGCTGTCGACGCCGATCATCAACCCGCCGCAGAGCGC
>JBDZVW010000207.1:0-5307 GCA_040255885.1 Betaproteobacteria bacterium | reverse complement strand
ATCAGCCAGCGCCGGATTTCGGAGGTGCCGGCGCCGATTTCATAGAGCTTCGCGTCGCGCAGCAGGCGGCCGGTCGGAAAGTCGCTGATATAGCCGACGCCGCCCAGCGCCTGGATCGCTTCCAGCGCCATCCACGTCGCTTTCTCCGCGGCGTAGAGAATCGCGCCGGCGGCGTCCTTGCGCGTCACTTCGCCGCGGTCGCAGGCGCGGCCCACCGCGTAAACGTATGCCTTGCACGCATTGAGCGTGGTGTACATGTCGGCGAGCTTGCCCTGCATCAACTGGAACTCGCCGATTGCCGATCCGAACTGCCGGCGCTCGTGCACGTACGGCAACACTACGTCGAGGCAGGCCTGCATGATGCCCAACGGCCCGCCGGCGAGTACCGTGCGCTCGTAGTCGAGGCCGCTCATCAGCACTGCGATGCCGCCGCCGTCGCTGCCGAGCACGTTTTCCGCCGGCACCTCGCAGTTCTGGAACACCAGCTCACTGGTGTTGGAGCCGCGCATGCCCAGTTTATCGAGTTTCTGCGCAGCGGTGAAACCGCCGAAGCCGCGTTCGACGATGAACGCGGTGATGCCGCGTGAGCCGGCGCCGGCATCGGTCTTTGCATATACCACCAGCGTGTCGGCGTCGGGGCCGTTGGTGATCCACATCTTCCTGCCGTTCAGAACGTAGCCATCGCTTTTGCGCTCGGCACGCAATGCCATGCCGACCACATCGGAACCGGTGCCGGGTTCGCTCATCGCCAGCGCGCCGACGTGTTCGCCGCTCAGCAGCGGTGGCAGGTAGCGGCGCTTCTGTTGCGGCGTGCCATGGCGCCGGATCTGGTTTACGCACAGGTTGGAATGCGCACCGTACGACAGACCCACCGATGCCGATGCACGGCTGATCTCTTCCATTGCGACGATGTGACCGAGATAGCCGATGTCCGAACCGCCCCATTGCTCCTCGACCGTGATGCCGTGCAGGCCGAGCGCGCCCAGTTTCGGCCACAGGTCACGCGGAAATTCGTTGCTGCGATCGATGTCGTCCGCGCGCGGTGCGATTTCGGCTGCGGCAAAGTCGCGGACGGTGGCGCGCAGCATGTCGATCGTTTCTCCCAACGAGAAATTCAACGGTTGATAAGACATGATCGCTTAAGTTCAGTTTACGTTTACGTAAACGTTACATAACAATATCAAGCCGACAGCGTCTGATCCGTTGCGGCGGACGAGGCGGTGCGCTCCTGTTCCCTGAGCAGCTTGCGGCACTGGTTTTCGAAGAAACTGATTTCGTTCAGCATCACCGCAATGTCTTCACGCTGTTGCTCCAGGCTGGCACGCCGCTTCTCGAGCTTGGCGAGAAATTCGCGCAGTTGCCGGTTCTCGTCCTTTGCCAGATCATAGAGCTCAAACAGGTCGCGAATTTCGGCCAGCGTGAAACCAAGGCGGCGGCCGCGCAGTGCGAGCTTCAGGCGCACGCGGTCGCGGTGCGTGAAAATGCGGCTCTGACCCTGGCGCCGGGGGCTGAGCAGACCCTCGTCTTCGTAGTGGCGGATCGCGCGCGCGGTGATACCGAATTCGCGCGCCAATTCGGTGATCGTATAGGTAGTGCTCATTGTGCTACGCATCATACCGATGTAGAATCAATGACTTCTTATATACACCTGTTTATCGCTAACGTAAACGGAAAGCTGCGACAATGCCTTCAGTCAAACCCGCCGTTGCCGCGGACTTTTCACAGGTCCGTTACCCGTCACAGGAAATCCCGCAGCCTGGGGCGCTGATCGAGGTGGCCGCCGGCGTTCACTGGCTGCGCATGCCGCTGCCGTTTGCGCTCGATCACATCAATCTGTGGCTGCTGAAGGATGGCGCCGGCTGGACCATCATCGATTGCGGCTTTGCGCTCGACCAGACGCGCGCGAACTGGGAGCGGATTTTCGCCGAGCGCCTGGGCGGCAATCCGGTCACCCGCATCATCGTTACCCACTATCATCCCGACCACATGGGCTTGTGCGCGTGGCTCGGCGAGAAATTCGGGCTGGTGCCGTGGATTTCCCGTGCCGAGTATCTGCAGGCGCACGCGATGTACCACGCGATCGGCGGCGCGTCGAATGCCGACGCTCTCGAACTCTTCCGCCGCCACGGCATCAGTGGGGACTCACTATCAAGCCTTGCCACGCCGGATATCGCTTACCGCCGCGGCGTGCCGGTGTTGCCCGATGCTTTCACCTGCATCCGCGACGGCAACCGCATCGCCATCGACGGCCGCGAATGGGAGGTCATCACCGGTTATGGCCATGCGCCCGAACATTCGGCGCTTTACTGTGCGCCGCTCGGGGTACTGATTTCGGGCGACATGGTGCTGCCGCGCATCAGCACCAACGTCAGCGTGTGGCCGATGGAGCCGGACGGCGATCCGCTGGCGGGATTCCTTCAGTCGCTTGAACGTTATGATGTATTGCCGGCCGACACGCTGGTACTGCCGTCGCACGGGCTGCCGTTTCACGGCATGCACGCCCGCATCGGCGATCTGCGCAGCCATCACGCGGCGCGCCTCGACGAAGTGCAGGCAGCCTGCGTCGAGCCGCGTACCGCGGCGGAAATACTGCCGGTGCTGTTCCGGCGCACGCTCGACCGGCACCAGATGTTCTTCGCGATGGGCGAAGCGATTGCTCATCTCAACTACCTGATGCACCGCGGCCAACTGTTGCGGCACGCGGACGGCAGCGGCGTCTACCGTTTCGTCCGGGCGTGAGTTAAGGTATCGAAGCGGTTGCCGGCATTCAAACCATCCGCCGCTATCCCGAGGAATCACTCAGTGAGCGCCGCCGAACAGCATGACAAAGCCCGGACCGACGCGGAGCGGTTGGCTGATGCCTATGCCGAAATCGCCCGTACCGGCAGCGAGCTGATGAGCAACTTCATCGCGCAGCAGCCGGCATATGGCGACGAGCTCGGAATTTCGAAAGCGTTTTTCGAACTGACGGCCAGAATGATGGCCGACCCGGCGCGGCTGGCGCAGGAGCAGCTTGCGCTATGGCAGGACTGCCAGGCGCTGTGGCAGAGCACCTGGCTGCGCATGATGGGCGCCGAAGCGGCGCCGGTTGCCGAGCCGGAGCGGGGCGATCGCCGTTTCAGGGACGAAGACTGGCAGCGCAACGTCGTGTTCGACTTCATCAAGCAATCGTATCTGATTGCGGCGCGGCATCTGCACCACGTGGTGGCCGGCGCGGAGGGGCTGGACGAGCATACCGCGCAGAAAGTCGATTTCTACACGCGCCAGTACATCGACGCGCTGTCGCCCAGCAATTTCGTGCTGACCAATCCCGAAGTGCTGCGCGAAACGGCAAAGAGTGGCGGTCAGAATCTGATCAAAGGCTTCGGCAACCTGCTGCAGGATCTGGCGCGCGGCGACGGCCGGCAGTTGCGCATTTCGATGACCGACGAGGCCGCGTTCCGGCTGGGCGAGAATATCGCGACGACGCCGGGCAAGGTCGTGTTCCAGAACGAGCTGCTGCAACTGATCCAGTACCTGCCGCTCACCGAAAAGGTTCATCGACGGCCGCTGCTGATCATTCCGCCGTGGATCAACAAGTACTACATTCTCGACCTGCGCGAAAAGAATTCATTCATCCGTTGGGCGGTCGAGCGGGGACATACGGTGTTCGTCGTGTCATGGGTGAATCCTGACGCGCGCCTTGCGGACAAGGGCTTCGACGATTACCTGACCGGTGGTTCGCTGGCCGCGCTCGACGCAGTGACGCAGGCGACCGGTGAGCGCGAAATCGACGTCATCGGCTATTGCCTGGGTGGCACGCTGCTGGCCGCGACGCTCGGCTATCTTGCAGCCAAAAAACAGAAGCGCATCGCCAGCGCGACCTTCTTCGTGACGCTGATCGACTTCGAACGGCCCGGTGAGCTCGGCGTGTTCATCGACGACGAGCAGGTGGCTGCGCTGGAGAAACGCATGGACCGGCGCGGCTATCTCGAAGGCCGCGAGATGGCGACCACGTTCAACATGCTGCGCGCGAACGACCTGATCTGGTCGTTCGTCGTCAACAACTACCTGCTGGGGCGCGATCCGCTACCGTTCGATCTGCTCTACTGGAATGCCGATTCCACGCGCATGCCGGCGGCGATGCACAGCTTCTATCTGCGCAACATGTATCTGGCGAACCTACTCAGAAAACCGGGCGGCATCACGCTTGCCGGCGTGCCGATCGACCTGTCGAAGGTCGAAGTTCCGACTTATTTCATTTCGACGATCGAGGACCATATCGCACCGTGGAAGACAACCTACGCCGGCGCAAGGCTGCTCAAGGGGCCGGTGCGCTTCGTGCTCGGCGGTTCCGGGCACATCGCTGGCATCGTCAATCCGCCGGCCGCGAACAAGTATGGCTACTGGACCCACGAACAACTGCCGCCGCAGCCGGATCAATGGCTGGAGGCGGCAACGCAGCATGTCGGTTCGTGGTGGACCGACTGGGCGCACTGGGTCGCGCCGCATGCGGGCCAAAAGATCGCGGCACGTGTGCCGGGTGACGGAAAGCTGAAAGTCATCGAAGATGCGCCCGGTACCTATGTTACGGTGAAGAGCGACGAACCCGCCGGCCGGCAGCCGGCGTGCATGCCGGATACCACAGCGCGGACGTGACGGTCTCGTGCGCATTTGCGGACATGCATTTCTGATCAGCGGCGGCGGCTCCGGGCTGGGCGCGGCGGTCGCACGCCGGCTGGCGGCAGATGGCGGCCGCGTTGCGATTGCCGATATCGATGAAAACGGCGGCGCGGCAGTGGCAACGGAGATTGGTAACGGCGCCTGGTTCGTGCGTGCCGACGTCACGCGCGAAGACGACGTCGCGGCCGCGATCAAAGGCGTGTGCGCAAGATTTGGTGCGCTCGATGGTACGATTGATTGTGCCGGCGTTGCACCCGGCGAGCGCATCCTCGGCCGGAACGGGATTCACCGGCTGGATACGTTCCAGCGTGCGCTGGCGATCAATCTGATCGGCACGTTCAATGTGCTGTGCCACGCGGCGCAGGCGATGAACAAAAACGCGCAGAGTGACGACGGCGAACGCGGTGTGATCATCAATACCGCGTCGATCGCCGCGTTCGAAGGACAGGTGGGGCAGGTTGCGTACTCGGCGTCGAAGGCCGGCATCGTCGGCATGACGCTGCCGGCCGCGCGCGAACTGGCGCGCTTCGGCATTCGCGTGATGACGATCGCGCCCGGCATCTTCGATACGCCGCTGCTGGGCGCGATGCCGGACGAAGTGCGTGATTCGCTGGGCGCGCAGGTGCCGTTTCCGTCGCGCCTGGG
>JBDZVW010000206.1:0-5322 GCA_040255885.1 Betaproteobacteria bacterium | reverse complement strand
ATCAGCGACATCGTGCGCCGTGAAATCAAAAGCTACCGGCAATTGCCGCTCAATTTTTACCAGATCCAGACCAAGTTCCGCGACGAAATCCGGCCGCGCTTCGGAGTCATGCGCGCGCGTGAATTCGTAATGAAGGACGCTTATTCATTTCACATCGACAAGACGAGCCTGGATCAGACCTACCAGGTGATGTACGACTGTTATTCGCGCGTTTTCACGCGACTGGGATTGAAATATCGCGCGGTGGCGGCCGATACCGGCGCCATCGGCGGCACCGGTTCGCACGAATTTCACGTGCTCGCCGATTCCGGGGAAGACGCGATCGCCTATTGTCCGGATTCCGATTACGCCGCCAACGTCGAACTCGCCGAGGCGCTGGCGCCGTCGCAGCCGCGCCGCCAGCCTGCCGAAAAAATGACAAAAGTGCCGACACCGGGCAAGACCACCTGCGAGGCGGTCAGCGAGTTTCTCGGTCTGCCGATCACGAACAGCGTGAAAACCATCATGCTGAATGCCAACGGCCGGCTCTACATGCTGCTGCTGCGCGGCGATCATCAGCTCAACGAGATCAAAGCCGCCAAGATCGACGGTCTGGCGGGCTTCCGTTTCGCGACCAGGCCCGAGATCCAGGGCGCGCTGCACTGCAAGCCGGGCTACATCGGCCCCGTAAACATCCCCGCCGACATCAGCGTCGTCGCCGACCGCTCGGTCGCGGTGCTGTCCGACTTCGTGTGCGGTGCCAACGAGGAAGGCTATCACCTGAGCGGTGTCAATTTCGGCCGCGACCTGCCGGAGCCGGCGCGTGTCGCCGATATTCGCAACGTCGTCGCCGGCGATCCCAGCCCGGACGGCCGCGGCACGCTCGAACTGTGCCGCGGCGTCGAAGTCGGCCACATCTTCCAGTTGCGCACCAAGTATTCGCAACCGATGAATCTCGCCGTTCTCGATGATGCCGGGCAATCGCGGCTGATGGAAATGGGCTGCTACGGCATCGGCGTTTCACGCATCGTCGCCGCCGCGATCGAACAGAACAATGACGAGCGCGGCATCATTTTCCCGCGCCCGATGGCGCCGTTCGACGTGGCGCTGGTGCCGATCGGCTATCACAAGAACGATGCCGTACGCGTCGCGGCCGACGATCTTTATCATGTGCTGACGGACGCGGGGGCGGACGTGCTGCTCGACGATCGCAACGAGCGCCCGGGCGTGATGTTCGCCGACATGGAGCTGATCGGCATTCCGCATCGCATCGTGATCGGCGAGCGCGGCCTGAAACAGGGCGTGGTCGAATACCAGCCGCGCAGCGGCGGCGAAGCGTGCAATATTCCATTGCCGGATGCCGCGGGATTCGTACAATCGGCGCTATGCTCAGACTGATTGCTCTCGTCATAGGCTTCGCGTCGCTGGCCGCGCCGCTGGCGGCATACGCCGGCGCGCAGCAGTATGAACCGCTCGCCGCCAGCGTGCGTGCCGTGCTGCACGGCGCAATCAGCGACGAGGCACCCACGTATCTGGTGTTCGACACGCCGCAGCAAGGACAGGCGTGGCTGAAAGCGATGTCGAAGCGGCTGGTCAAACGCATGCCGGACCCGCAACGGCGCGACGCGTTCCTGACCTCGGTTGATTACGAGGCCAAGCGCGCCGGCCTCGATCCGCAACTGGTGCTGGCCATCATCGAAGTCGAAAGCAATTTTCGCAAGTACGCGATTTCCAGCGCCGGCGCACGCGGCTACATGCAGGTGATGCCGTTCTGGGTCAACCTGATCGGCGTCCAGGGCCAGGATCTTTTCCACATGCGCACCAACCTGCGCTACGGCTGCACCATCCTGCGCCACTACCTCGACATCGAGCACGGCAACCTGTTCCGTGCGCTCGGCCGCTACAACGGCTCGCTGGGCCAGGCGTGGTATCCGGAGAGGGTGCTGCGTGCATGGCAGAGCCACTGGGAATACACGCCGCCGCCGGCACCCGAAGTCTACGCTGTCGCCAGTGAGAACAGCCCGGAATAGGCGCACGCCCGTTCATCCGGCGGATGACGAAACGCCGGGTCAGACCCTCCGCAGCAGCGATTTCAATTCTCGTTTTCAGGCCCGCCGATGCGGCGGACGCGCTCGTCATTCACGCCCACATCGGGCACCGGAGATTCTTGCATCCGTGACGCAAAAAATGATTCGAGCGTCATGTTCATCACTTCGTCCAGCCGTTGCGCAGTCGTGTCGAGCAATCCGCCGATGCGCGTATCGCGCGGCACCGCGTGCCTTGCCGTCGATGGCGGATCGAACACCAGCAGGCGATAGACGTCGATGACGCGGATTTCCTGCGGATTGCGCGACAGCATCCAGTAGCCGCCGACCGTCATGCTGACCCAGCCCGACCGCTCCATCTCCCGCAGAATGCGTTCGACGCGGTCCTGCCCGGTACGTGCGGCATCGTGCAACTGCGGCAACCGCAGCGGCTTGCCGCCATGCTGCGCGCGCCACAGCGCCTCGAGCAGTTGCAGCGCATACGTGAACTGGTCGCCGCGGTAGCGCAACGCGTGATAAGCGCCAAGGCGCCATTCCGGCAACACGGCGGTCGCCACCGCACCGATCAGCAGCACCGTCCATGACAGGTAAATCCACAACAGGAACAACGGCAGCACCGCGAATGCGCCGTACACCATCGTGTACGTCGGAATCTTGCTGACGTAAAGGCCGAATCCCCATTTCATCACTTCGAAGCCGATGCCGGCGACCAGTCCGCCGACCACCGCATCGCGCTTGCTGACGTAACGGTTCGGCACCATCAGGTAGATCAGTCCGTACGCGGTCGAGGTCAGCAGGATGCCGGCGATTCTCCACAGCACGCGATGCGGAATGTAGGCTCCGCCGCCATAATGCACCGACAGCGCCACCAGCCATGACGTCAGCGATACGCTGCCGCCGATCAGCAGCGGACCGATCGTCAGCACCGCCCAGTACACCAGCGCGCTCTGCACCCAGCGGCGCGGCTGCGTGACGCGCCAGATCGAATTGAACGCGCGGGCGATGGTGTACATCAGCATCAGCGACGTAATGCCGAGAAACACCATGCCGACCGTGGTCAGCTTGCCCGCGTTCGCGGAGAACTTCGGCATGTAAACGGTGATGATTTTCTCCGCGGCACCCGGCACCATGTTCTTCAGCAGGAACATCCTGGCATGGTCCAGCAATGTGGAAAATGCCGGAAACGCGGAAAAGATCGCAACCGCCACCGTGATCAGCGGTACCAGCGACAACAGCGTCGTAAACGTGAGACTGCCCGCAATCTGCGTACAGCGATCCTCGCCGAAACGGCGCACGACGAGCCGCACCAGATCGACTACGGTCAATGCACGCTGCTTGTAATGCATGCGAATGGCCCTTGATTACCTGTAGAACCTATCTCATGAATATTCACGTGATGCGAATATTCATGAGATAGGTTCTTATATAATAGCCTCACAGCCTGCAGATGACCTACCGTTCATTCCCCGTGACCGATATTCTGGTTCTTTACTACAGCCACAGCGGCGCCGTGCGCGAAATGGCGCAGCTCGTCGCGCGCGGTGTCGAACAGGTGCCGGACGCGCATGCGCGCGTGCGCACCGTGCCGAAAGTGTCCGCCGTGTGCGAGGCCGTGGAGCCGCCGGTGCCGGATGCCGGCGCGCCGTATGCGGAACTGCGCGATCTCGAGGAATGCGCCGGCATCGCGCTCGGCTCCCCGACACGCTTCGGCAACATGGCAGCACCGATGAAATACTTCTGGGATGGCACCAGCGGCCTGTGGCTGAACGGCGCACTGGCCGGCAAGCCGGCGGCGTTTTTCACCTCCACCGGCACGCAGCACGGCGGCCAGGAAACGACGCTGCTGTCGATGATGCTGCCGCTGTTGCATCACGGCATGCTGATCGTCGGCATTCCATACACTGAATCAGCGCTGTCATCGACTGCCGACGGCGGAACGCCTTACGGTGCGAGCCACGTCGCGGGTATTGCCGCCGACCGTGTGTTGACCGAACACGAGCGCAAGCTGTGCGTCGCGCTCGGGCGCCGTCTCGCCGAAACTGCGCTGAAACTCGCGCGATGACCATCGCCGCCGAAGCCCGGCGCTATTTCCGCGCACAGCGCTACGGCGTGCTCGCGACGCTGTCGGTCAAGCTCGCCGGCTATCCGTTCGGCTCCGTCGTGCCATACGTGCTCGACCACGCGGCGCGGCCGGTGATCCTGATCAGCACCATCGCCGAGCATACGAAGAACATCGATGCCGATGCGCGCGTGAGCCTGCTGGCGCACGAAGCGTCGGACAACGTCCAGGCCAACGCCCGCCTGACGCTGATCGGCGATGCGCAGCGCATGGATGATCAGGACAGCTTCAAGCCGCGCTATCTGCGATTCTTCCCGGCGCACGCCGAATATTTCGAGACCCACGATTTTTTCTTCTACGTGATCGAACCGGTGAGAATCCGTTTTATCGGCGGCTTCGGCAAGATTCACTGGGTCGGGACACAAGGCTATACACCGCCCGCGAATCGGATTCAGGACGTCGAGCCGCAGATTCTGGAACACATGAACCGCGACCACGCGCACAACCTGCGCGATTACTGCCGCGCGCTGCACGGCGTCGATGCGGCCACGGCAGAAATGATCGGCATCGACTGCGACGGTTTCGACGTGCGCGCCGACGGCCGGCTGCTGCGCTTCGATTTCAACCAGCCGGTGGCCGATGCCGCAACAGCGCGCGCGGCGCTGGTCGAACTTGCCGCACAGTGCCGCGCATGAAACCCGCGCACCTGCAGATAACGGCGATCGCCACCCTTACCGCGCTGATATTCCTGTGCCTGGCGTGGGAACTGTGGCTGGCGCCGCTGCGTCCGGGCGGCTCGCTTCTCGCGCTGAAGGCGCTGCCGCTGCTGGCGCCGCTGTTCGGCATTCTGCGCGGCCGTGTCTACACCTGTCAGTGGTCATCGCTGCTGATTCTGGCGTGGTTCACCGAAGGCGTGGTGCGGGCGTGGTCCGACAGCGGACTCTCGCAACACCTCGCGCAAATCGAGATTGCGCTGTCGGTGGTTTTTTTTCTGAGCGCGATTTTTTATGTGCGGCAGAGTCGGCGGACGCACCACCTCCGGATCAACCAGGAGAAATCAGCCCGCTGATCGCGCTGCATTGTCATACGCCGCCGCGAGCCGCGCATCCAGTGTGACCAGCGGCGCCTGGTAGGCGAGCGCCAGTTGCAGGTAGGCGGCAAGCGCCCGTGCCGTGCCAATGCGGGCAGATGATTCCAATCGGGATCGAACAGGTCGAGCGCGAGCATGTCAT
The DNA here is from genome assembly GCA_040255885.1 of Betaproteobacteria bacterium. Taxonomy (GTDB): domain Bacteria; phylum Pseudomonadota; class Gammaproteobacteria; order Burkholderiales; family JBDZVW01; genus JBDZVW01. Next base: position 7 of record JBDZVW010000206.1, on the reverse strand, counting down.
CTCGGAA
>JBDZVW010000205.1:0-5339 GCA_040255885.1 Betaproteobacteria bacterium | reverse complement strand
TGCGGCGCGTGCAACGCGCCGGTAGCTTACTCTCGATCCTCAATCCTCGATCCTCAATCCTATATCCCGTCTTTCGCCACCGGCCGCCGCGGGTCGCTGCACCATTCGCTCCACGACCCGGGATAGAGCCGCGATCCGTGAAGACCGGCGATTTCCATCGCCAGCAGATTGTGGCAGGCGGTAACGCCGGAACCGCACTGATGCACGACCGTTTGCGGCGCGGCGCCGTGCAGCAGGTCCGTGAACTCGGCGTGCAGTTCGGCGGCCAACTTGAAGTGTCCGCTTTCGTCCAGATTGCGTTTGAAGAAGCGGTTGAGCGCACCCGGAATGTGGCCGCCGACCGGATCCAGCGTTTCATTCTCGCCGCGGTAGCGGTCGGGGCTGCGGGCGTCGATGATGTGCGTCTGCGGCTGTTGCAGGTGCGATGCAATCCACGCCGCATCGACCGGCGTCAGCACTGGCGCGGCTGCGAAATGCGCCGGCACCACGGACGGCGTTGCGGCGGTCAGTGGCAATCCAGCCGCCCGCCACGCCTGCAGCCCGCCGTCGAGCACCGCGACCGCATCATGGCCGAGCCAGCGCAGCAGCCACCACAGGCGCGACGCGAAGATGCCGCCCGCGTCATCGTAGGCGACCGCCTGTTTTGCGTGGTTCATGCCGTTGGTGCCGAGCCAGTCACCGAATGTCTGCGGATCGGGCAGCGGATGACGGCCGTTTTTTCCGGTTGCGGAGCCGGCGAGATTCTCGTCCAGGTGCGCGAAACGCGCGCCCGGAATGTGCGATTCGCGATACGCGCGACGGCCTGCCTCGGAGTCGGCCAGATCGTGCCGGCAGTCGAAAATGATCCATTGTGCGTCATCGAGGCGGGACGCGAGCTCGCCGGCTTCGATCAGTGTGCTGAACATGATCGCCGCTACTTCAGGCAGGGGTCGAGCTGGCGCCTGACGAATTCGTGGAAATGCGCCATGCCGTCTTCCATCGGGGACTGATAGGGCCCGGCGTCGTTGCGTCCCTGGCGATACAGCGCACGGCGGCCTTCGGTCATCAGGTTGCAGATTTCGATATCTTCGTCTGCGGTCTCGCGGTACGCCGCCTGCTCTGCCTCGACGAACTCCGGCTCGAACAGCGCGATATCCTCCGGATAATAGAATTCGACGATGTTGGTGCAGGCTTCGGGACCGCGCGGCAGCACGGTGCTCGCAACCAGCACGTGCGGGTACCATTCCAGCATGATGTTCGGAAAATAGGTGAGCCAGATCGCTCCGTGCCGTGGCGCCTTGCCTTCGGCGTAGCGCAGCACCTGCTCATGCCATTTGCCGTACGCCGGCGTGCCGGGGCGGCCCAGGCCGCGATTGACGCCTACTGTCTGCACGTTGTACCAGTCGCCGTATTGCCATTTCAGATCGGCGATATCGACAAACCCGCCGAGCCCCGGGTGATACGGTTCGACATGGTAATCCTCGAGGTACACTTCGATGAAGGTTTTCCAGTTGCACTGCAGTTCGTCGATGACCACGCGCTCCAGCTGGTAGCCGGAGAAATTGAATTCCTGCGCCACGGCGAGCGCCGCGAGATCGCGCGCGACGTCGCGTTTTCCATTGAACAGCAGGCCGTGCCAGTTGGTCAGCGGCAGCCGCGGCAGATCGAGACAGGGCTTGTCCGGGAAATGCGGCGCGCCGAGCAGCGTGCCGTCGAGCGCGTAAGTCCAGCGGTGCAACGGACACACGATGTTGCGCGCGTTGCCGCGCCCTTTCAGCAGCGGCGACTGGCGATGGCGGCAGATGTTGCCGATCAGTTCCACGCCGTTATCGTTGTGCACCAGCACCTTCGCGTTATCGAGCCACTCCAGCGCGTAATAGTCGCCGCGGTTAGGAACCATCAGCTCGTGGCCGACGTATCCCGCGCCGGCGGCGAACAGCAGCTTCTGTTCGAGCTCGTGGATGCGTGGATCGAAATACCAGGAAACGGGAAGTTGCGACGTGTTTCGGGAAAATGTGGCGGTGCTGGCCAGGTCCGACATAAAGCGCAGGTCTCAGATCAGGGTCCGACTAAAAATTGCAGCCTTTGATAATGTTGCCGTTATCCCGAGGCGTTTTCGGGTGTGCAAATCGGGTGTAAAAAACGGCCCATTCTTCCGCAAAACATGGTAAAGCGCAATGCATTTGTGCCGCTGTTGAATGCCGCTTGCAAGCGTGGCTGTCAACGCTATTCGGCACCCGGAAGGCGGCAACGGTTCCGGCCGATCGACATCAGAGCGCTCGCCAGGACGCCGGCGCATCAGCCCGTCTGCAGATCGGGACCGAGACGTTCGCAATCTTCGGGCCGGTCCACGTCCCACAGCGTTTCAAGCTCGTGCCAGCGCCAGCCGAGCCGCTTCAGGCGGCCGCGTGTGCTCTGCATCACGCCGGCGGTGCTCCATGCAATGCCGGCAAACAGGCCGGGGTCGCAGCGGCTGAGGCCGATCAGCACGTAACCGCCATCCTGCACCGGACAGAACACTGCATCCTTGCCACGGCGCAACGCCTGATCGGCGGCGCGGAAATGCGATGCCGCGAGTACCGGACAATCGCTGCCGACAAGAATGATGCGACCGGCCTGCGCCAGCGTGCGCCGGCACGCATCGAACATGCGGGCACCGATGTCGCCGGCGGACTGTTGCATCAGTGTCACACCGTGGCGTTCACGGCACGCGTCAAAAAACGCATCGGCGGTATCCGGCGCGCACCACAGCTCGACCGTGCCGACGTTCGCCGCCTGCGCCGCCGCGAGCGTGCGTCCCGCCAGCCGCGCATACAGCGCGGCCGCGCCTGCGGCTCCCAGCAGAGGGATCAGGCGCGTTTTGACCCGGCCCGGCCGCGGTGCCTTCGCGAAAATCAGAATCCGGGTCGGACCGCCGACGCAGTCAGTGCCGTTCCGGGCCATAGCGTGCCGCCAGCCTGCGCGGATCGGCGCCGGCGAAATAGGCGAGCCGCAGACGCCACATCAGCAGCAGCGTGCGCAGCACGCCGCCCGTTTCCCAGCGCCTGCCCGACGTCACGATTGCGTCGCGCAGCGCCAGCGGCATCCCGTACGCGTGTCGCAGCCGCTTGCTGATCGCAACGTCTTCCATCAATGCCAGCGCCGGAAATCCGCCGAGCGCATCGAATGCATCGCGCGTGACGAATATTCCCTGGTCGCCGGTCGCGACGCCGGTCACGCGAGAACGCAGATTCATCATGCGTGCGATCACCGGCAGCAGGAAATGGCGCCCGGCGATACGAACATCGAAGCGTCCCCAGTGCCGGCCAGGTGTGGCCAGGCCGTCGAGTATCGTGCGGTCAGCCATTGGCGGCAGCATGCTGTCCGCATGCAGAAACAGCAGCACACCGCCTTCTGCCTGTGCGGCGCCGGCATTCATCTGGCTGCTGCGTCCACGCGGCGCCTGCAGTAGCGCATCGGCATGCGTGCGCGCCAGTTCGCAAGTGGCGTCGCTGCTGCCGCCGTCGACAACGATCACCTCCGCGCCGCGCGCGCGCAGCGGCTGCAACACCTGAAGCGTCGGAACGATGACGGCTTCCTCGTTGAGGCAGGGAATGATGATCGATAGTCGGATCATGACAAATCAATCAACCGCAGGGGCGCAGAGACGCAGAGATAACGCAGAGAACTTCTTGGTGTAGGCTTTCTCTGCGATCCTCTGCGGCCTCTGCGCCTCTGCGGTCCAGCTTTTATGCTTTTGTTCATCATCTTGCTTCCAGTTCATCCCCGCATCCACGCATGATAGCGCTCCAGCCAGCCCAGCAGCCGCTGCGGCGCGTGCGCCCGCTTCCATGCGCCGGCTGCGAGTTTGTTGGCTTCGGAGAACGTCGGATAGACGTGGATGGTGCCGAGCAGCTTGTTGAGGCCGATGCGGTGGCGCATCGCGAGCACGAATTCGGCGATCATTTCGGACGCGTGCTCGCCGACGATGGTGACACCGAGGATCCGGTCGCGGCCGGGAACGGTCAGCACCTTGACGATGCCGTGCGCGGCTTCGTCCGCGATCGCACGGTCGAGGTCGCCGACATCGTACGTCGTGACTTCGAATGCGATGCCTTTCTCCGTTGCTTGCAGTTCGTTCAGCCCGACGCGGGCAATCTCGGGATCGGTGAAAACCGCTGATGGAATCACCGAATAATCGGCCTTGAACTTCCTGATGCTGCCGAACAGCGCGTTGACTGCCGCGTACCATGCCTGGTGCGCGGCCGTATGCGTGAACTGGAACGGTCCGGCGACGTCGCCGCAGGCGTAGATGTTCGGATACAGCGCCTGCAGCCAGACGTTGGTGTCTATCGTCCGTGCGTCCGAAAGTGGAATGCCCAGCTCTTCCAGGCCGTAGCCGGTGGTGTTTGCGACGCGGCCGGTCGCGATCAGCACTTCGTCGAAATCGATTTCGACGTCGTTGCCGTCGATCGCGCACACCAGTTTTTTCCGACCTTCGCCGATGTGAAATTCCCGCGCGCTGCAGTTGACCAGCACGCGGATACCTTCGGCCTCGAACTGCGTGAGCGCTCTGCGCGACACTTCGGGGTCTTCCCGGGCGAGCAGGCGCGGCAGCCGTTCGACGATGATGACCCGTGAACCGAAGCGCGCAAAGCTCTGCGCCAGTTCGCAGCCGACCGCGCCGCCGCCCAGCACCAGCAGCCGCGGCGGCAGCCGGCGTAGATTCCATATCGTATCGGTCGTCAGATAACCGGCGTCGTCGATGCCGGGCAGCGGCGGCAGCAGCGGCCGCGAGCCGGCGGCGATGACGATGCTGCGCGTCGACAGCGCCCGGCCGTTGACCGTGACCGTCCATGGTGACGTGATCCTTGCTTCCCCGGTAATGCATTCGACGCCGAGCGCGGTGTAGCGCTCGACCGAGTCGTGCGGCGCAACGGTCCGGACCACGCGCTGCACGCGCTCCATCACGTCGGCGAAATCGAAATCGGCGCTGGCCGACAGCATGCCGAGCTGGCGCGCGCGTTCGACGTCGGCGAGAAAGCGTGCGGAACGGATCAGCGCCTTCGACGGCACGCAGCCGGTGTTCAGACAGTCGCCGCCCATGCGATCCTTTTCGATCAGCGTGACGCTGGCCCTGACCGCCGCCGCGATGTAGGCGGCCACCAGCCCCGCCGAGCCGGCGCCGATCACGATCAGATTGCGATCGAAGCGCTTGGGGCGCGGCCAGCGCGAGCGCAGCTTGCGGGCATCGAGCATGCGGACGATCCATTTTGTGAACAGCGGAAAAACGCCGAGCAGCGTAAACGACGCAATCAGCCCCGGTGACAGTATGCCGGACAGCGCGTCGACGTGCGCGAGGCGGGTGCCGGCGTTGACGT
>JBDZVW010000204.1:0-5352 GCA_040255885.1 Betaproteobacteria bacterium | reverse complement strand
GCACGCCGCCAGATGCTCGTTCACGGTTTCGAGCACTTCGCCCGCTTCGACGAGATATATTTCAAGTAACTCGGGATCGATCGCCGCGGGCTCCGGCTCCGCGGCAGCGGCCGGCGCCGGTGCATCCTCGCGGGATGCCGCAGGCGCTTCATCGGCATTCGTCGTCGGCGCCGGGCTTTCATCAACGGCTGCTGTCACGGCCGTTGCAGGACCGGCAAGCCGCTGCAGGATAGATGCGATCATGCCGTCCGGCTGCGGCTGTTCGGTCTCGGCAGCGTCGAGGCAGAATCCGATCGCGCTCAGGCCCTCCGCCAGCAATTCCAGTTCGGGCTGCCGGATGTCGGCGCCGGGCTGCGCCAGTTGCCGCACGCATGTCGCACAAGCTTCGAGCAATTGCACAGCATGGTCCAGCCCCAGCACGTCGAGCGCACCGCGTGTCTGCGCAATGATCGGATCCAGTTCCTTGAGCCGCGGCTGCCGGGAATGATCGCGGAAAAATTCGTCCAGCACCTGCTCAACATGCAGCAGATTGGTGCGAATCTCGCGTACCACCTGTCCGACGACCTGTTTTTCCTCGACCTTGCGGCTGGCCGCTTCCAGGCGCGCCAGTGCCGGCGCACTGCGGTTGTACGGGCGGCCGTCGGCGAGCGCATCGAGCTTCTCGCTCATCGCCCGCAGCTGTTCGTGAAGTTCCTCCGAGACGTCGGGGCAGTCGTTGAGTGCGTTTTCGACCAGCAGCAATGCCGTCGCCATGTCGAGCGCCATCACTTCGCGCGCACGCTGCGACACCGTACCAAGCTTGATCGCAAGCTTGCGAATGACCTCGATTAGCTGGGTCAGCGGCTGCACGCCGATTTCGTCGAACAGCGGAATCGCGCGGCCTACCGCGGCCTGGAACTGCGCCAGCGCCTCCGCGCTGCCGGCGCTGCAGCGTGCCCAGGCTTCCTTGATCTCGGCGAGCTGAGCTTCGAGTCCCCGCACCAGTTCCCGCAGCCGTTCATCATCCAGCTCGAGCACACCGACCATCGTGGTGTCGGCGAGATAATCATCGAGCCGATAGGTTTCCCGGATCTGGGCGACCCGTCCCGGCAGGTCGGGTACCAGCGCCAGCCGGTAGAGCATGCCGCGCAACAGGCGTTCACTGTCATCCGACACACCGCCCTGAGCCAGGTTGCGCAACTGCAGGTCGATGCGGCTCAATACCTGTTTCGCCTCGACGTCAAACGGAATTTCATTCTGCGCCAGCGCTTCGATGAATCCGGCGGCCACCCACCACAGCGCGCGATCCGGCGACGTGCTGCGCACCTGCTCGACCGCCAGCAGCGTTTCCTGCATGACGGTCTTGCCGGCGGCGGCGTCCGGCTTGCGCAGCGCTTCGAGCAGCCCGCGCTGGAAACGCGCGCGCTGGCTCTGCAGAAACGCGGGAAGCTGCCCCGGCAGCACCTGCGCGCTGCGCGTCGTCGGCAACTGCACGTTCAGATCCGGAAAGAACAGATCGATGGCGCTGGTGGCGGTGACGCCGCGTGCATGCTGTAGTTCCTGGTACAGCGACAGCAGATTGAGCGGCACGTACGGCCGTCCCTTGACCAGATCGTCGAGAAACTGGCGCAGCGCGAGAAAACCGCGATCGATCAGTCCCAGCACCGACGGCACCGGCTTGATGCGGCGTGCGGCCAGCGCGTCGAGCGTGTGCTCGACTTCCTGGCTGAAGCAGGCGAGCCCGTCGAGTCCGACGATCTGGATGGCGCCGGTAGCCTGGTGCAGATGAGTCTGACAATCCGCGATCGGCGCCAGATCGACCAGTTCCTCGCGGAACCTGGCGAAGCCCTCGCACGCGCGTTCCAGTGCGAGGTCGACCTCGCCCTTGATCCACCCCAAAGGCACGAGCCCGATATCACCCACGGCGCATGCTCCTTTCATTGAGCAACCCGGTCACAGCCGGAAACCGGCAACCGACGTCTTCAGTTCGACAGCCATGTTGGCGAGCTGGCCGATCGCCACCGTCGTCTGCTGCGTGCCGCGGGTGGTCTGCTCGGTAATGCGCAGAATCTCGCGCATCTTCGCCGCCACCTTGTTCGCAATGTCGGCCTGTGAATGGGTCGACGCCGAAATCGACGCGGACAGCTCGGCCAGGCTCTTGGACACGGTTTCGATTTCGAGCAGCGCCTGACCGGCAGCGTCCGACAGTTTCGCGCCCTGGATCACGCCCTGCGTGCTCTGTTCCATCGCCGATACCGCTTCGCCGGTGTCGGTCTGAATGGTGCGGACGATCGCCGCAATCTTGCGCGTGGCGTCGCCGGAGCGTTGCGCCAGGCGCTGCACTTCGTCCGCCACCACCGAGAATCCGCGCCCGGCGTCGCCGGCGGTCTTGGCCTGGATCGCGGCATTCAGCGCCAGCACGTTGGTCTGCTCGGTAATGTCCGAAATCAGTTCCACGATTTCGCCGATCTCCTGCGAACTTTCGCCGAGCCGCTTCATGCGTTTTGCGGTCTGCTGGATCTGCTCGCGAATCTCGTTCATACCGGCAATCGTGTTCTGCACCGCGGTGGCGCCTTTTGCCGCCGCATTGAGCGAGAGTTCCGCCACCTGCGCCGACTCACTGGCCCGCGACGACACTTCGCGGATCGAGGTGGCCATCTGCACCACCGACGTGCCGCTGTCCTGAATTTCATGCGCCTGACGCTGCGTCGCCTGCATCAGCTGCTGCGAAATGGCCTGCGCCTGTCCGGTTGCGGACGTCACTTCCAGCGCCGAACGGTTGATGGTGCCGACCACCTTGCGCAGCTCGTCGACGGTGAAGTTGATCGAGTCGGCGATTGCGCCGGTCATGTCCTCCGACACCCGCGCCCGCACCCGCAGGTCGCCTTCCGCCAGGTCGCCGATGTCATTCAGCAGGTTGAGAATCGCTTCCTGGTTGCGCTTGTTCTGCGTTTCGTTCTCCAGTGCGCGGTCATGCTCTTCGATCGCGCGCTTGCGCGCTTCGTCGACGACGGCCTTCGCCACCATCAGCAGGAACGCCACGGCGATCACGCCGAACACCACCGCCAGCCATGCCTGCCAGCGCAGGCTGTCCACTTGCGCAGCATACGGTTTTTCCACCTGGCGCGACTGGGCGAGCAGGCGGTCGGCGGCAACGTACACGTCGCGGCTGGCCTGTTTCGCCTGCGACAGCTGCGCCATGTTCTTGACGATGCTTTCGACACTGCTCGCGAACGGCGTGAACACGCTGCGCAGCTGCTCCGCCACCTTGCGCGCGGCGGGGCTCGCCAGCGGCGGGATGCCGAGCGTCTTGTTGTCGCCGAGCAGGGCATCGAGCTTCGCGCCGAATTGGCGCGCATTGCCCGCCAGATGGAGTGCTACTCGCGGATTCGGCTTGTCGGTGGAAAGCAGCTGGTCGGCATTGCCGAAACTGAAGTTGCCGACATCGCGATACAGCTGCCGCGCCACCGTCACCGCGAACACGTCTTCGCCCTGCTCATCGGCCACCACGCCCAGTTCCTGGGCCAGCCCGCCGAGCCTGGATTGCGCCCCGTTGATGGTGGCGACGTTCTTCTGCAAAGCCAGCAATCCGCTGCGCTGCGCCAGAATCAGACCGATATTCTTTTCGACACCGCGCCAGGTCGTTCCCAGCGCCGACAACTTGCCGGCGGCGTCACCGCTGGACGCGGGCACCGTTACGCCGTTTCTCGTGCCGCCGCTGCGCAGCAGCTTGAGGTCGGCATCGAACAGATGGCGACCATCCTCCAGCCCGCTGAAGCCCTCGACGTTCCCGGCCGCAGCGCGCTGCGCGCTGTTGGCGATGAGTTGCGACAGCATCTGCATTTCGACGGCCGTCGAAAGCTGGACCGATTTGTCGCGGGTCTGCACGTTGTACCAGTAAACCGTTGCGGCGGCGAGCAGAAGAAACAGCAGCGCCAGCAGACCATACGTCCGCAGCCGTCCGGCGACGGCACTGCGCGGCGCCTGAACTGCGGCCGGCGGTGCGTTCTCCGCAACGGCCGGCGCCGGCTGCTGCGCCACGGCAGGCGCAGCGGTAGCCACAGCCGCCCCGCCGCGTGCGCCGTCCCTGCCGAAGAACGGCAGTTTGAGGCTTGCCACACTGATTGCCATTTCGATCTCCTCCGAATATTGATCAGGCCGGCACGGATTCCGTGCGCCCCGCCTGCTCACCTGCCTGTAAAAACTGCGGATGGCGCACCAGCTCGCGTACCGCCAGTTCGTTCCACGTGCGGCCATCGGCATCACGCCAGACCGCTCCCATCCAGGGTGTGGCACCGTCGGGGGCCGCACGCCGTTCAAACTGTTCGATGTGATACAGCCCTTCGACCTGCGTCACCAGCAGCGCGGCGCGTACCGCAAATTTCCCGGCCAGCACGACGATCCGCGTATCGCCGCCGGTAACCGGTCCGGCGCCCAGAAACAGCGGGAAATCGATCACCGCGATCAGGTTGCCGCGCACGTTGGTCAGTCCCTTGAACCAGGGCCGGGTCAATTCCACCGGCATCACGGCCCCCGGCGCGATCACTTCATTCACGTCCTGCAGATCGACCAGCCAGCGCCCGTCGCCGCAGCGGATGCCGAGATGCGAACTGGCGGTCGCGCCGGCGGCCGCCTCGGCCATCCGTCCGGCCAGTGCTTCCTGATATTCCCGCAGGTTGATGCGTGCCATCGTCTATTCGCCCCCGTCCGCGGCTGGCGTCCGGTTCAACCGAACGAAGCAATCTTCTGCAGCACTTCCTGCGCGTTGATCGGCTTGGTCACGTATTCCTTCGCGCCCTGTCGCAGACCCCACACCCGGTCGGTTTCCTGATTCTTGGAGGTGCACATGATGATCGGAATGTGCTTCGTCGAATCGTCGCGGGAAATCGTGCGCGTCGCCTGGAAGCCGTTGACTCCCGGCATGACGACGTCCATCAGGATCAGATCGGGATGCTCGCTCTTGGACTTGGCGATGGCATCTTCACCGCTGGCGGCAGCCACCACCTGGTAGCCGCTCTGCGTCAGCAGACTTTCCAGGAAGTGCAGATCGGTCGGAGAGTCGTCCACCACCAGAATTTTTTTTGCAGCCATTATTGGTTTTCCTTCGCTATTGAAACATCACTCAATTACTGGCGCTTGCGCGCGTAACTCATCACGGCCTTTACCAGGCCTTCCTTGGTGAACGGCTTGGTGATGTACTCGTCGGACCCCGCCATGCGTCCGCGTGCGCGATCAAACAAACCGTCCTTGCTGGAAAGCATCACCACCGGCGTACTGCCGAATTTCGGATTGCGCTTGATCAGCATGCAGGCCTGGTAGCCGTCCAGCCGCGGCATCATGATGTCGACCAGGATCAGGTCGGGACGATGGTCG
>JBDZVW010000203.1:0-5359 GCA_040255885.1 Betaproteobacteria bacterium | reverse complement strand
CGAGGTGCGCTTCACTGCCCTGGTTGCGGAAATGCTGGACGCGGATGCGGTGGCGCACCAGATGCAGCATCTGCGCTTTCAGATGCTGATGCGTGCTCCAGAACAGGTGGTCCGGAATGGTGCCGACGTCACCATGCTCGCCGCCCGGCAGCCGCATCCAGCCGGCGCCGGCGAAGCGTTCGAACAGGTAGGCCATTTCCGGCGACAGGAAGGTCGGCACGTGGACACCGTTCGTGATGTAACCCACCGGATTTTCCTGCGGCGGAATTTCCGGCCACAGCTTGCTCAGCACGCGCGCCGAAACCTCGCCATGGACCCGGCTGACGCCGTTCTGGAAGCGCGATCCGCGCGCCGCCAGCGCCGTCATGTTGAAATCATCGCTGTCCGGCATGCGACCCAGCGCCAGCAGCGCCTCTTCGCCAATGCCGAGCTCGCGCAGAAAACTGCTGCAATAATCGAGCACCATCGCCGCGTCGAAGCGATCATGCCCGGCGCCGACCGCGGTATGGGTGGTGAAAATCGTGCTCACCGCGACCGCCTCCAGTGCGGTCGCGAAATCCGGTCCGCGCAGCATGATCTCGCGCATGCGCTCAAGCACCAGGAAAGCGGCATGCCCTTCATTGATGTGCCACACCGAGGGGCGCAGCCCCATCGCATCGAGCGCCCGCACGCCGCCGACGCCGAGCACGATTTCCTGCATGATGCGGGTCGCACGGTCGCCTCCATACAGCCGGTGGCCGATGTCCCGGTCGGCTTCGCCGTTTTCGTCGAGATCGGTATCGAGCAGATAGAGCGTGACGTGCCCGACGCGCGCCTGCCACACCTTGACGGCGACGCGCCGGTCCTGCACGTCGACCGTCACCCGCAGTTCGCTGCCGTCGCTCCCCGTGACCGGCACGATCGGCAGATCATCGAAGTTCGAATCGACGTAGCGCGCGTGCTGGTTGCCCTCGCCGTCTATCGTCTGCGTAAAGTAACCCTGGCGATACAACAGGCCGACACCGACCAGCGGCAACCGCGCATCGCTCGCCGCCTTGCAATGATCACCTGCGAGGATGCCGAGACCGCCGGAGTAGATCGGCAGGCTCTCATGAAAGCCGAACTCCGCACAGAAGTACGCAACCAGATCCGTTTCGTTCAGCCGTTCCCTGCCGTCGGCCCGGTGCGGGCCGGTGTGATAGGTATCGTAGGCTGACAGCACGCGGTTGTAATCGCTGAGGAACACCGGGTCCTCGGCGGCCTCGACCAGACGCCGTTCATCGACGCGTTTCAGGAATGCCTTCGGATTGTGGCCGACCGCGTTCCACAGGCCCGGATGCAGCCGCGAGAACAGCGCGCGCGTCGGCCGATCCCAGCTGTACCACAGATTGCCGGCCAGTTCTTCAAGACGGATCAGTCGCTGCGGAATCCGGGGATTGACTTCCAGGATGAACGGGGTTCCAGGCTGCTGCATCGATCGGTCGTCGCTGTTGGCAAATGGGCCGGGAAATAAATGGCGCAAAAAACCGTTCCATGCGCCCGACGCGCACCATGAACACGGCACCAAAGTTTGAAGTTTAGACGCTTTCGGCACGGGACGGAAATGGCGCCGCGCCGCACCTGGCTGCACCGGCCGAATCCATACCGGTACGGGGAGAACCGTTGTGGCCGCCGGCGCGCCCGGCGGCGAACGCCGTCCGCCTCATGTGCGACGCAGGCGTCCCGGAAAACCGGGACGCCGACGGTCAGCCCGCCTTCACGCCGACCGGATCGGGATTGCCGAAAAGCCTGATCCGCGCTGCGTCCGGCATGCGCGCGCAGATGCGGTTGATACCGCTCATCACCGCCAGCACCGAGGCAGTCACGATGTTTTCGTGAATGCCGACGCCGAACACGGTGCCCGCAACGCCGTTCGCAGTGAGTTCCGCAAACGCCACCGCCCGCGCGTCGGAACCCTCGCCCAGCGCGCGCTCTTCGTAGCTGTGCAGCGCTACCTGCGCGCACAGCGCGTCGAGCAGCGCATCGATCGGTCCGTTGCCGTCGCCGCGCAATGTGACTTCACGGCCGAAAAACCGCAGCGTCAGCATGATGCCCTGCTTGTCGCCATTGTCGAGCAGACGATGACCGACGTACTGCAGCGGCTCGCCACTGCGCAGATACTCGTTGCGGAAGCATTCCCAGATGTCGGCGGCAGTGACTTCGCCGCCGCTGGCATCGGTGATTTTCTGCACCGCCGCGCTGAACTCGACCTGCAGCCGGCGCGGCATCACCAGGCCATATTCGGCCTCCAGCAGATAGGACACACCGCCCTTGCCGGACTGGCTGTTGACGCGGATGATCGAATCGTAGGTACGTCCCAGATCAGCCGGATCGATCGGCAGATACGGCACTTCCCAGATGCCGTTCGCATCCTGCGCCGCCATGCCTTTCTTGATCGCGTCCTGATGCGAGCCCGAGAACGCGGTGAACACCAGGTCGCCGACGTACGGATGACGCGGATGGATCGGCAACTGGTTGCAGTGCTCGACCGTGCGTGCAACGTCATTGATCTGCGAAAAATCGAGTCCGGGATGAACGCCCTGCGTGTAGAGATTGAGCGCCAGCGTCACCAGGTCGACGTTGCCGGTGCGCTCGCCGTTGCCGAACAGGCAGCCCTCGACGCGCTCGGCGCCCGCCATCAGCGCCAGCTCGGCGGCGGCGACAGCACAGCCGCGGTCGTTGTGCGGATGCAGGCTGAGCACGATGCTGTCGCGGCGTGCCAGGTTGCGGTGCATCCATTCGATCTGGTCGGCGTAGATGTTCGGCGTCGCGACTTCAACGGTCGCCGGCAGATTGATGATCATCTTGTGTTGCGGCGTCGGCTCCCACACCGCGCTCACCGCGTCGCAGATTTCCTTCGCGAAATCGAGCTCGGTCGCGGTGAAGGTTTCGGGGCTGTACTGGAACGTCCATTCGGTTTCGGGTTGCGCGGCAGCCAGTTCGCGGATCAGGCGTGCGCTGTTCACCGCGATGTCGATGACTCCCTCACGATCCAGACCGAACACCGTCTTGCGGAAATTCGGCGCGGTCGCGTTGTAGAGGTGGACGATCGCGCGCTTCGCGCCACGCAGCGATTCCATCGTGCGGCGAATCAGGTGTTCGCGCGACTGCGTCAGCACTTCGATCGTCACGTCGTCCGGAACATGGTTGCCCTCGATCAGCAGGCGCACGAAATCGAAGTCGGTCTGCGACGCCGACGGAAATGCGGCTTCGATCTGCTTGAAGCCGATGCCAACCAGCGTCTTGAACATGCGCATCTTGCGCTCGGCGTTCATCGGCTCGAACAGCGCCTGGTTGCCGTCACGCAGATCGGTGCTCATCCAGATCGGCGGATGATCGATGACCCGGTCGGGCCAGGTGCGGTCGGCCAGTCCGACCGGATTGAATGCACGATATTTTTTTTCGGGATGCGTCAACATGATGCCACCTCCGGCAAATTCGATTATTACCGCGCGTGACTCGATTCGAATCGCACGCATGAACGGCGCCCGACAACGGGCACTAAAACGACAAAAAGGGGGAATGTATGTGGTTATGCGCGCGCGAGGCGCAGCAGCAGACCCAGCCCGAACAGGGCTGCGGGGATGAGGCAAAGACGGGTCTGTTGCAAGATCATGGGTAAAACGTAACGCATCCGCGGCGGGCTGTCAACCGGTCGTTGCATCATGTGTGGTTGCCGGGCGTGCCGTGCCACGGCGATCGCGCAGGAAATCACGCAGGAATCGCGCGGTATGCGAGCCGCGCTTGATCCTCGCGACCGCGTCCGGGGTCCCTTGCGCAACGACGCGGCCGCCCGCTTCGCCGCCCTCCGGACCGAGGTCGATGATCCAGTCGGCATCGGCGATCACGTCGAGATTGTGTTCGATCACGACCACCGTGCTGCCGCCCGCCACCAGCCGGTGCAGCACGCGGATCAGGCGCTCGACGTCGGCGGTGTGCAGCCCCACCGTGGGCTCGTCGAGCACGTAGAGCGCTGCGCTCGCCGGCGCCCCCGGCGCACGGCGGATACGCGCCAGCTCGGTCACCAGCTTGATGCGCTGCGCCTCGCCGCCGGACAAGGTCGGGCTCTGCTGGCCGAGCGTGAGATAACCGAGGCCGACGTCCTGCAACAACTGCAGCGCGTGATGCACTGACGGGTGCGCGGTGAAGAATTCCACCGCCTCGTCGACGCTCATGTTCAGCACGTCGCCGATGCTTTTGTCCTTGAACCAGATCGCCAGCGTTTCGGGATTGAAACGCGCGCCGCCGCACACGTCGCACGTCACCTTCACGTCCGGCAGGAAGCTCATCTCAATTTTTTTGAGACCCTGCCCTTCGCAGGCGTCGCAGCGCCCGCCCGCGACATTGAACGAAAAACGCGCCGGTCCGTAGCCGCGCATGCGCGCTTCCGGCGTGCCTGCAAACAGCTTGCGGATGGTGTCCCAGAACCCGACGTAGGTCGCCGGACACGAGCGCGGCGTTTTTCCGATCGGTGTCTGATCGACCTCGAGCAGCCGCTCCACCGCCTGCCAGCCGTCGATCGCGTCGCAGCCGCGCAACTTGACCGATGCGCGGCGCCTGGCGCTGAGCAGCGCCCACAGATTGTCGTGCAGCACGTCGCGCACCAGCGTGCTCTTGCCACTGCCCGAAACACCGGTGACGCACACCAGGTGCTGCAGCGGAATGTCGACGTTGAGATTTTTCAGATTGTGCAGCGTGGCGTTGACAACGCCGAGCACGGTGCCATCCCCGGTAAACGGTGTCGCGCGCTGCACATCCGGCAACGGATGCGGCAGCGGCTGCGCGAGATAGCGGCCGGTGACCGAAGCCGGGTTGCGCAGCAAATCGTCGACGGTGCCGGCGGCGACCACCCGGCCGCCGTTGACGCCGCCGCCGGGACCGAGATCGATCACATGCTCGGCCTGACGTATCGTTTCATCATCGTGCTCGACGACGATCACCGTATTGCCCTTGCGCTTCAGGTCGCGCAGCGTTTCGAGCAGCTTCAGGTTGTCGCGCGCGTGCAGGCCGATCGAAGGCTCGTCAAGAATGTAGCACACGCCGCGCAGATTCGAGCCCAGCTGCGCCGCCAGCCGGATGCGCTGCGCCTCGCCGCCGGCAAGCGTCGGCGCAGCACGGTCGAGCGCCAGGTAACCGAGCCCCACCTGCACCAGGAACGCCAGCCGCGTGCGCAGCTCCGGCAGGATGTCGCGCGCGATCGCCGCGGCGCGGCCGTTCAATCGCAGCGCGCCGAAATATTTGGCCGCCGCATCCACCGCCAGCCGCGTCAGCTCGCCGATGCTGCGGCCGTCGAAGCGCACCGCGCGCGCTTCCGCGTTGAGCCGCTCGCCGCCGCATTCCG
>JBDZVW010000202.1:0-5361 GCA_040255885.1 Betaproteobacteria bacterium | reverse complement strand
CGGTCAGCGTCAGCCGGTCTTCGCAGAACCAGCGCAGCGCCTGCGGATAGATGCGATGCTCTTCCCGCAGCACGCGTGCGGCGAGCGTTTCTTCGGTGTCGTCAGGCCGCACCGGCACTGCGGCCTGGATTACGATCGGGCCGTGGTCGAGTTCGGCGGTGACGAAATGTACGGTGCAGCCGTGGATTTTCACGCCGGCCTGCAGCGCGCGGCGATGGGTATGCAGGCCGGTGAACGCCGGCAGCAGCGCGGGATGAATGTTGATCAGCCTGCCGGCGTAGCGCCCGATGAACCCGTCCGTGAAAATGCGCATGAATCCGGCGAGGACGACGAGATCAGGCTCATGAGCATCGATTGCGGCGGCCAGCGCCGCGTCGAACGTTGCCCGGTCCGGAAAGCGGCGGTGATCGACCGTCGCGGTCGCAATGCCGTGTGCGGCGGCGGTCGCCAGGCCGTGCGCATCCGGGTTGTTGCTGATCACGGCGGCAATGCGCGCCGGCAAGCGGCTGTCGAGAATCGCCTGCATGTTGCTGCCGCGGCCGGAGATGAGGATCACGAGATTCTTCATCAGTGCCGTTCACGCGACCGTGGTTTGCGCTTCGCCCTCGTGCCGCCCGCTGATTTCGCCGATGTGCCATGCCCGTTCGCCGAGCCGGTCGAGTTCGCGCAGCGCCGCCGGCGCGTCCGCCGCCGCCACCGCGATCACCAGACCAATGCCGCAATTGAACACGCGGTGCATTTCGTGATCGGCAACTGCGCCGTGTTGCTGCAGCCAGTCAAACAGCGGCGGCTGCGGCCAGCTTGCGCGTGTCAGATGCGCCGTGAGGCCAGCCGGCAGCATGCGCGGAATGTTTTCCAGCAGGCCGCCGCCGGTGATGTGCGCGATTCCCTTTACGTCGATCCGCCGCATCAGCTCCAGCATCGGCTTGACGTAGATGCGTGTCGGCGCGAGCAGCGCTTCGGCGAGCGGCCGGCCGCGAAAGTCCGCCGCGAGGTCGGCGCCGCTGCGTGCGAGAATGCGCCGGATCAGCGAATAGCCGTTCGAGTGGGCGCCGCTCGACGCCAGTCCGAGCACTGCATCGCCGGCGGTGATGGTGCGGCCGTCGATGATGCGGCTCTTTTCGACGACGCCGACGGCGAAGCCGGCGAGATCGTATTCGCCCGCCGGATACATGTCCGGCATCTCCGCCGTTTCGCCGCCGATCAGCGCGCAGCCGGCCTGCCCGCAGCCGGCGGCGATGCCGCTGACGACCTGCGTCGCGACCTCGACGTCGAGCTTGCCGCAGCCGAAATAGTCGAGGAAGAACAGCGGCTCCGCACCCTGCGCGAGGATGTCGTTGACGCTCATCGCGACCAGATCGATGCCGATCGTGTCGTGGCGGCCAGTGTCGAACGCCAGCTTGAGCTTGGTGCCGACGCCATCGGTCCCGGACACCAGCACCGGCTCGCGATAGCCGCGCGGCACTTCGAACAACGCGCCGAAACCGCCGATGCCGGCCAGCACGCCGTCGCGCAGCGTGCGTTTCGCAAACGGTTTGATGTTGTCGACCAGCCGGTCGCCGGCATCGATGTCCACGCCGGCGTCACGGTAAGTGAGGCCGGCCGGGTTGTGCGGGGGGGATTTCAAATGCGTACCTGCCGGGAGCGATCGTTGAACGGGTGATGTGCGCTCATGTGCCTGAATGGGTCACGTAAAAGCCGGAATGTGCAGGATTTACGCTAAGATAACGCGCCTGTGTCCGCGTGCCGGCCATCTGTGCGACGAAACCGGATTGTACCGCAAATGAACCGATGAATAATTCCAACGATGTCCGATATCTGTGGTGGCTGCTGCTGGCGGTCGTCGCGGCGTTGGTGGTGTATTTTCTGGCGCCGGTATTGACGCCGTTCATGGCGGCCGCGATCCTCGCCTACATCTGCAATCCGCTGGTCGACCGCATGCAGCGCCACCGTATCCCGCGCACGCTGGGTGTGGCGCTCATGCTGCTGCTGCTGGCGGCGCTGCTGGCGGTCCTGGTGCTGATCCTGATCCCGCTGTTTCAGCGCCAGATCAGCGTACTGGCCGTCCATATGCCGCAGTTCATCGACTGGTTGCACCGGGTCGCGGCGCCGTGGGTGAAAGACACGTTCAACATCGAACTGGACATCGACAGCCTGAGGTCATACGTGGCCGACAACATGCACGCGATCCAGGGCGTGGCGACACGGTTGCTGCCTTCCCTGAAGAGCGGCGGGCTGGCGCTGCTCGGCATTCTGCTCAACCTGGTGCTGATTCCGGTGGTGCTGTTTTACTTCCTGCGCGACTGGAACAAAATGCTGGCCGCGCTCGACGAGATGATCCCGCGCCGCTGGCATCCGACGGTGACGAAGCTCGCGCACGACATCGACGTGGTGCTGGGCGAGTTCCTGCGCGGGCAATTGTCGGTGATCCTGCTGCAGTGCGTGTTCTACGTCGGCGGCCTGTGGCTGGTCGGGCTCGACTCGGCATTGCCGGTGGGCATCATCGCCGGCGTGCTGACATTCGTTCCGTATCTCGGCACGGTGATCGGGGTGGTGCTGGCGACGCTCACCGGCTTCGTGCAGTTCGCCAATCTCTCGGGCGTGCTGTGGGTATGGGGCGTATTCATTCTCGGCAAGCTGCTCGAGGACTATCTGTGGATGCCGTACCTGGTCGGCGACCGCATCGGCCTGCATCCGGTGGCCGTCATTTTCGCGCTGCTGGCTTTCGGCTACCTGTTCGGATTCTTCGGCGTGCTGCTGGCGCTGCCGGTCAGCGCGGCGTTGCTGGTATGGCTGCGCCATTTGCGGCAGCGTTATTTCGACAGCGGGCTGTACAACACCTAGCGATGCAGCAGCTCGTGCTCGACATCGGCGCGTCCGTGGCGCCCACGTTCGACAATTTCGTGCCAGGCCGCAACGGCGAGCTGCTGGCGGCGTTGCGCCGCCTGATCGCCGGCGGCGGCGACGGCTTCCTTTATCTGTGGGGCGCGCCGGGCAGCGGCCGCAGTCATCTGCTGCGGGCTGCTGCCACCGCACTCAACACCGGCGGCCGCACAGTTCACTACGTTGCCTGCGGCCGCGACACGCTGCCGGATACCATTGCACCCGGCACGGCGCTGGTGCTTGACGATGTCGACCAGCTCGATGCCGCGGCGCAGATCACGGCGTTCAATTTTTATAATCGCATCCGCGACGACGGCGGTGCGCTGATTGCGAGCGGGGCGCTGCCCGCCGCGGCGCTGCGGCTGCGCGCCGACCTGGTGACGCGATTGGCATGGGGGCTGGTGTATGAAGTACACGGCCTCAGCGATGACGAAAAAAAACAGGCGCTGAAACAGCATGCGCACGGCCGCGGTTTCGAGCTGCCGGACGATGCGTGCCGCTATCTGCTCGACCATGCGCGGCGCGATCTGCCGTCACTGCTGGCGCTGCTCGATGCGCTTGATCGTCAATCGCTGGCGGCGAAACGCGCGATCACGCTGCCGCTGATTCGTGAAGTGCTTAAACGGCGTGAGGTGAGAGGAGTGAGGGGTGAGGGGTAAGCCTGAGGGGCGGGCAGCGATGCGATTGGCATTATTTGATCTGGATAACACGCTTCTCGCCGGCGACAGCGATTTCGAATGGGCGCAGTTCCTGATCGAGCAGGGCGTGATCGACGGCGAAGTGTACGAGTCGCGCAACCAGGAATTTTATGATCAGTACAAGGCCGGCACGCTCGACATTCACGAATTTCTCGACTTCCAGCTGAAGCCGCTGTCGCGCCATCCGCGGTCCGTGCTCGATGCGTGGCATCAGCAGTTCATGGCGCGCAAGATCCGGCCGATGATGCGCGACAAGGCGCGCGAGCTGGTGGCGCGCCATCGTGATGACACGTGCGTCGTCGTTACCGCGACCAACAGTTTCGTGACAGCGCCGATCGCGCGCGAATTCGGCGTGCCGCATCTGGTCGCCACCGAGCCGGAGCAGCGTGACGGCGCGTTCACCGGCGGCGTATGCGGCATTCCATGTTTTCGTAAAGGCAAGGTCGAGCGCCTGCAGCAGTGGCTGGCGCAGCGCGGCACCAGCCTGGAGACGGTTGAAGAATCGTGGTTTTACAGCGATTCGCTGAACGATCTGCCGTTGCTGCAGCGTGTCACCCATCCGGTCGCGGTGGACCCGGACGCGACGCTGCGGGCGCACGCGCAGGAGCACGGCTGGCCCGTGATCAGTCTTGACTGAGCATTCTCCGGCCGGTTTTGGGGCGATGCGCAGCCGGCTGGCGGCCGTGCTGGTGCTGCTGAGCGTGGCCAGCCTGTTCCTCGGACTGTATTTCGGCAGCCTGCATTTTTCGCTGCCGCAGACTGCCGATGCGCTGCTGTCCGGCACGCCGGACCTTGCGCATCGCGTGATCTGGGAATTGCGCCTGCCGCGCGTGCTGGCGGCGTTCGTGTGCGGCGCGCTGCTGGCGACGGCCGGCGCGCTGCTGCAGGTGCTGCTGCGCAATCCGCTGGCCGATCCGTATATCCTCGGCGTGTCGGGTGGTGCCGCGCTCGGCGCGCTGGCGGCGATGGTGTTCGGTGCCGGCGCTCTGGGCGTCAACGGCATTGCGCTGCTGGGCGCGCTGGTCGCCGCCGGCATCGTGTTCGGCGTGGGGTTTCGCGGCGGCGACTGGAATGCCTACCGCCTGCTGCTCACCGGCGTGGTGCTGGCCGCAGGACTCGGTGCGCTGATCAGCCTGGTGCTGACGCTGGCACCTGACGCGCAGTTGAAGGGTATGCTGTTCTGGCTGATGGGCGATCTATCGGATGCCGGCGGCAGCGGGGCGGCGTGGATCGTGCTGGCCGTCGTGCTGGGCGGTGCGATGCTGCTGGCGCCG
This sequence comes from Betaproteobacteria bacterium, assembly GCA_040255885.1. Classification (GTDB taxonomy): domain Bacteria; phylum Pseudomonadota; class Gammaproteobacteria; order Burkholderiales; family JBDZVW01; genus JBDZVW01. The sequence goes on along the minus strand of JBDZVW010000202.1, from coordinate 506 downwards.
GGCCTGAATGCACTCAATCTCGGAAATCTCAAGGCGCGTTCGCTGGGCGTGGCGGTCGGTGCGCTGCAGGCCGCGATTTATTTCGGTGCGTCGGCGGCGACGGTCGCCGCGGTGCTGCTCGGCGGCACCATCGGCTTCATCGGGCTGATCATGCCGCATGTGATCCGCCTGCTCGGCGTCAACGACTATCGCTGGCTGTTGCCGCTGTCAGCATTGCTGGGCGGCGCGGTGCTGACGCTGGCGGATACGCTGGCGCGCACGGTGTGGGCACCGCAGCAGCTGCCGGTCGGCATTTTCACCGCGCTGATCGGCGTGCCGACGATGCTGTGGCTGCTGTCGGCGCGGCGGTGAGGGGCTGATGTTGAACCGCCAAGGCGCCAAGGACGCCAGGAAAAGCAAAGGCGGTAACCGCAGAGGCGCAGAGGTCGCAGAGGAAACGCAGAGAAAAGCTATAACCGCAAAGGCGCGAAGGCGCAAAGAAAAGCCGCAAAGAACTTCAGGATTTC
>JBDZVW010000201.1:0-5363 GCA_040255885.1 Betaproteobacteria bacterium | reverse complement strand
GAGGAGGGGAAATTCGTTTGATTCACCGCTCCACCTTCTCCCCTCCTGTCTTTAAGGAGGGGAGGGAGCGCAGCGGAAGGGGTGGTCGCTTTTCCGAGCGCCGTCACCACCTCGTCAACCACCCCTCCTAATTCGAGGAAGAGAAAAACCCATGTCTCAGGCCCATCACATCTGATCCAGCACTGCTGTCGTATAAACGTCCTGCACGTCGTCAATATTCTCCAGTGCGTCCAGCAGCCTCTGCATTTTGGCCGCATCGTCGCCCGCCATCACCGTCTCGTTGTCCGCCTTCATCGTGACTTCGGCAAATTCGGCCTTGAAACCGGCTTTTTCCAGCGCCGCTTTCACCGCGGCAAACTCCTGCGGTGCAGTGGTCACCTCAAAACTGCCGTCGTCGTTGCCGATGACGTCTTCCGCGCCCGCGTCGAGCGCCGCTTCCATCAGCTTGTCTTCATCCGTTCCCGGTGCGAACACGAGCTGGCCGCAATGCCGGAACAGGAACGCGACCGAGCCGTCGGTGCCGAGATTGCCGCCGTGCTTGGTGAACGCGTGACGCACGTCGGCCACCGTGCGTGTCTTGTTGTCGGTCAGACAGTTGACCATCACCGCCGCGCCGTTGACGCCGTAGCCTTCGTAGCGCACTTCTTCGTAGCTGACGCCTTCGAGATCGCCGGTGCCGCGCTTGATCGCGCGCTCGACATTGTCTTTCGGCATGTTGTTTTCATAGGCCTTGTCGATCGCCAGCCGCAGCCGCGGATTCGCGTCCGGGTCGCCGCCGCCCATGCGCGCGGCGACGGTGATTTCCTTGATCAGACGGGTGAAAATGCGGCCGCGCTTGGCGTCCTGCCGACCCTTGCGATGCTGAATGTTTGCCCACTTGCTGTGACCTGCCATGCTGCAACCTCGGAAGCCTGCCTTGCGGCATTAAAAAGGGAATTGGGTTAGGGATTGATATAATGGAATTTTATCATAGCGGCCCCGGGAGAATTCCATGTCCGATCCACTCTTGGTCGCAAAAACGGCCGCTACCGAACTGTTCCTGCTGCCGGCACTCGCCAACCGTCACGGTCTGATCGCCGGCGCCACCGGCACCGGCAAGACCGTCACGCTGCAAACCGTCGCACAGCGCTTTTCCGCCATCGGCGTGCCGGTGTTCATGGCCGACGTCAAGGGTGACCTGTCCGGCATCGGCGCCGCCGGCGAAATGAAGCCCAGGCTCAAGGAACGCATCGACCTCCTGAAGCTTGGCGACTTTCAGTTCGGGGCGTCGCCGGTCATCTTCTGGGACATGTTCGGCGCGGCCGGGCATCCGGTGCGCGCCACCATTTCCGACATGGGGCCGCTACTGCTCGGGCGCATGCTCAACTTGAACGATACACAGGAAGGCGTGCTCAACCTGGTGTTCAAGATCGCCGACGACAACGGGCTGCTGCTGCTCGACATGAAAGATCTGCGCGCGATGCTGCAGTACGTCGGCGACAATGCCGGCCAGTTCACCACGCAGTACGGCCACGTCTCGGCGGCCAGCATCGGCGCCATCCAGCGCGGGCTGCTGACCCTGGAGAACCAGGGCGCCGACAAGTTCTTTGGCGAGCCGGCGCTCGACATCGACGACCTGATGCAAACCGACGGCCAGGGCCGCGGCATGATCAACATCCTGGTCGCCGACAAACTGATGGCGACGCCGCAGCTCTACGCCACCTTCCTGCTGTGGCTGATGTCGGAGTTGTTCGAGCGCCTGCCGGAAGTGGGCGATCCCGAAAAGCCGAAGCTGGTGTTCTTTTTCGACGAGGCGCACCTGCTGTTCAATGACGCGCCGAAGGCGTTGCTCGACAAGATCGAGCAGGTGGTGCGGCTGATCCGCTCCAAGGGCGTGGGCGTGTACTTCGTTACCCAGAATCCGCTCGACGTACCGGACGCAGTGCTGGGCCAGCTCGGTAACCGCGTGCAGCATGCGCTGCGCGCATTCACGCCGCGCGACCAGAAAGCGGTGAAAGCCGCGGCCGAAACCATGCGCACGAACCCAAAGCTCGATGTGACCGCCGCGATCACCGAACTGGGCGTGGGCGAGGCACTGGTGTCGCTGCTCGACGCGAAAGGCCGGCCGGGTATTGTCGAGCGCGCGTTCGTACTGCCGCCGCCCGGCCGCATGGGGCCGCTGACGCCGGCGGAACACGACGCAATCGTCAAACAGTCGGTGCTGTTCGGACATTACGAGAAAGCGGTGGACCGCGAGTCGGCCTACGAGAAGCTCGCCAGCCGCGCGTCGCAGGCTCACGACGATGCCGCGGAAGACAGGACGAAAAGCGGCACCGGCACGGACGGTGACGGCGGTGGCACGCTGTCGAGTGTACTTGGAACGATATTCGGCGGCGGACGCCGCGAAAGCGTGGTCGAGGCGATGGCCAAGAGCGCGGCACGCAGCATCGGCTCGCAGATCAGACGGCAGGTGTTGCGCGGCGTGCTCGGCTCGCTGCTCGGCGGCCGGCGTCGCTGACGCAATCCCGTTGCAGAGGTATGTCGTCTTCCCCCTTTGAAAAAGGGGGATCGAGGGGAATTTAACGGCCCATCCTCTGCACCACCGCCGCAAATCTCCCCTGCCCCCCTTTACAAAGGGGGGATAAAAACACGGCACCTTTCAGGCGGAAGCAGCCGTCCTGCCGGCTTCGGCATCGGCGTCGATGTCGCCGGCGCGGTCCTCCGTCAGCAGTTGTTCCAGCTCCCGTGCTGCGTCCTTTGACGTCTGGATCATCTTCTTCTCGTCGCGGAACACCGCGAACTGGCGTTTCAACAGATCGTCGTCATGCTTCTGGAACAGCGCAACAGTGGTGCGGATCTTCTGTTCGCTCATACCCATCTTCTGCAGCAGGTCGGACGCCAGCTTCAGGCTCGAAAACAGCGTCTCGCGCACGATGATCTCGACGCCCGCCTCCATCAGCCGATGCGCGTGGTAGCGGTTGCGGGCACGGGCGAGTATTGTGAGATTCGGAAAATGCTTGCGCACCATTTCAGCGGCCCGCACCGATGCTTCCACATCATCGATCGCCAGCACCAGGAACCGTGCCTGGTCGGCCCTCGCTGCCCGCAGCAATTGCAAATGCGACGCGTCGCCATAGTAGATCTTGTTGCCGAAGCGGCGTATCACGTCGACTTGCTCGTGATCCGCCTCTAGCGCCGTGAAGGGAATATTCTTTATACGCAACAACCGGCCCACCACCTGACCGAAGCGGCCGAAACCGGCGATGATCACCGGATTGCCAGGCTCATCGATAAGGTCGAACTGCGGCGGCGCATTACGTTCGTCAAAACGCTTCATGACTCTCTCGTTGAACAAAACGAGCAACGGCGTCACTGCCATCGACAGCGTCACCGCCAGGTTGAGCAGATCGACCAGTGAGCGACTAAAGATATGGTAGCCGGTGGCAGTGTTGAAGATGACGAATGCGAATTCGCCGCCCAGCGACAGCTCGAACGCAAGCGTGCGCGGCGAGGCGCCGGGCAGCTTGTAAATCCGGCCCAGCAGGTACAGCACCACGCCTTTCACCGCTAGCAATCCGGCGACAACGCCGATGACCGTCAACGGAATGCGCCCCAGCAACCCGAGATTCACCGACATCCCGACTGCGACGAAGAACAGTCCCAGCAGCAGCCCCTCGAACGGCTGGATCGTGGCTTCCAACTCATGCCGGTAGCTCGAATCCGCCAGCAGCATGCCGGCGATGAACGCGCCCAGTCCCATCGACAACCCGATCGTGTTCGCGATCAGCGCCGCACCGATCACAATCAGCAGCGCCGTGGCGGTAAAAATCTCCGGGTTGCCGAAACGCACGATGAAGCGGAACAGCGGCCGCAGCACCCACCGCCCCCCGAGAAACAGTGCCGCGATTACCGCCACGACGATGATGGCGGAATGCACGACCTGCGCCTGTTGCAGCGGTGCGCCGCCCTGCACCACGCCCAGCAGCGCCAGTACCGGGATCGTTGCAATGTCCTGGAACAGCAGGATGCCGAACGCGGCACGGCCGTGATGATCGGTCAGCTCCTTCTTCTCGCCGAGCATCTGCAGCACAAACGCGGTCGAAGACAGCGCCAGCCCGAATCCCGCCACCAGTGCCGGCGCGGTATTGAGTCCCAGCGCACGCGCCGCCAGCGTGAACAGCACCGTGCTCGCGACCACCTGGATCGCGCCCATGCCGAACACCGTGCGCCGCAACGCCCATAACCGCGACGGCCGCAGCTCGAGCCCTATGACGAACATCAGCAGCACCACGCCAATCTCGGCGAAATGCAGGATCTCGTCGACGCCGGTAATCAGCCGCAGGCACCACGGCCCGATCACCACGCCGGCGATCAGGTAGCCCAGCACCGAACCGAAACCGGACTTGCGCGACAGCGGCACGGCCAGGCAGGCGGCGATCAGGAATACGGCAACTTGGGGAAGAAAATCCATGTCAGTCTCCGGCGAAGCCGATGGCGTGAATGTTTCGTGAAATGATGGATCAGATTTCGCGCCTCACGGCGCCCATGCGTTCGCAAACGTTATACTCGACGCCGCAGCCGGCACCGCAAGTCCACAACCGCATGACGCCCGATACCGACCGTTACTTTCTCACAATGTTCGACATCATTCTTTTCGAGCCCGAGATTGCGCCCAATACCGGCAACGTGATCCGTCTGTGCGCGAACACCGGCGCGCGGCTGCATCTGGTTCGTCCGCTGGGCTTTTCGCTGCGCGACAAACAACTGATGCGTGCCGGACTCGATTATCACGATCTCGCAGACCTTACTGTACATACAGACTGGGAAGCCTGCATCGGCCATTTCGGCGACCGTACCTTATATGCATTCAGCACCCGCGGCACGGAGCGTTACGATCGTTGCGATTACCAGCCGGGCGACGGGCTGGTGTTTGGCCCCGAAACCCGCGGCCTGCCGGAACCGGTGTTGACCAGTTTCCCACCGCAGCGGCGCATGCGGATTCCGATGGCTACGGCAAGCCGCAGCATCAATCTCTCGAATGCGGTCGCCATTGTCATATACGAGGCATGGCGGCAGAACGGTTTCGACTTCAAACGCTGACGCTGCAGCGAATCACGGCAGTCCGCTCAAATTCCGACAGCGTCTCTCGCGCCGGACAGATCGCGGGATAGCTGCGGCGGGTTGCCGCCCTGTTTATATCCCGCCAAAAACCCTTCAAACCCGCATATTGCGCGTGTTTAGCGGCTGGCCTGACAGCCCGCGCGCATATCATAACCAATTGAATGAAAATAGAATATTGATCGACAAACAGAGCCTCGTCCACCACGCCTACCGTATCCGGATAATACCTGGCACACCGATTGCTTAAACCACGTCGAAGCCGG
>JBDZVW010000200.1:0-5378 GCA_040255885.1 Betaproteobacteria bacterium | reverse complement strand
CGCGCCATTTCGTTTTCGTTGATCATGCAGCCAGCTCCTCCTTCTCTTCTTCTTCGTAGCATAGCCGGCGTGCCCTGCCCGCTAACTGCAGGAAGAACGCGTCAATGGCCGCAAGCTGCTCTTCGGCGCTTTCCAGCCGGTTCATCGCGAATCGAAACGCGGCCGAACCGACGAGGCCCTTGGTGTACCACGAAATATGTTTGCGCGCCACCCGCACGCCGGTGTACTCGCCGTAGAAGCCGTAAAGATCGTGCAGATGCGCGACCAGCACACGGTGAATCTCGTCCACTTCGGGCGGCGGCAGCGTTTCGCCGGTTTCGAGGTAGTGGGTGATTTCGCGGAACATCCACGGCCGGCCCTGCGCCGCACGTCCGATCATGATCGCGTCGGCCTTCGTGTATTCCAGCACCTGCCGCACCTTTTGCGGCGTGTCGATGTCGCCGTTCGCAATAACCGGGATGCGCGCCGCCGCCTTGACCGCGGCGATGGTTTCATATTCGGCTTCACCCTTGTAGAGGCAGGCGCGCGTGCGGCCGTGAATCGCCAGCACCTGGATGCCGGCATTTTCGGCAAGGCGCAGAATGTTGAGCGCGTTTTTGTGAGCGCGGTCCCAGCCGGTACGGATCTTGAGTGTCACCGGCACGTCGACCGCGGCGACCACCGCGTCCAGTATCCGGGCGACGAGCGGCTCATCCTGCAACAGCGCCGAGCCGGCCATCACGTTGCATATTTTCTTCGCCGGACAGCCCATGTTGATGTCGATGATCTGCGCGCCCTGGTCGACATTGTATTGCGCGGCTTCGGCCATCATTTGCGGATCCGCGCCGGCGATCTGCACCGAAATCGGATCGACTTCGCCTTCGTGATTCGCACGGCGTTTCGTTTTCTCGGAACCCCACAGCAGCGAATTGCTGGACACCATCTCGGACACCGCCATGCCGGCGCCCATCGTCTTGCACAACTGCCGGAACGGCCGGTCGGTGACGCCCGCCATCGGCGCAACGATGAGATTGTTCTTCAGCAGATAGGGACCGATGCGCATCGCAAATCAAACCATCAATCGGAAGGTAACGCGGGGAAGGATGAGATTCTAATCGCTCATGCGAACGAAGAAAAGGCAACTCGTCACATCGCGCCAAAACAGATGGTTGCCGAATCGAAACCCGGTTACACGCCGAACACCGCGTGCCGCACGAACGCGTTTTTCACCGGCGGCACGCAATCGAGCACGGTAAACGCGACTCCGGCGGCGCGCGGCAGCACCATGCGCTCGCCGACGAACACGCGTGCCAGAAAATCGGTGAAATGGATACCGTGACGGCGATCCGCGCGGCGCGCCGCAGCAAACGCGCGCAGTATGCGCGGCGCACCGATGTCGGGCGTATCGCGGCGCAGGCAATGCGCCAGTCCGCGTACGTCGCGCAGGCCGAGATTGAATCCCTGGCCCGCGACCGGATGCAGCGCCTGCGCGGCATTGCCGATCAGCACCGTGCGCGCACCAGCCGGTGCCGCATGGCGCAGCGCCAGCGCGAATACCGCGCGCGGCCCCGCCGCTGTAAAGGTGCCGAGACGGTCGCCGAAGTGATGGTGTAAACGCAGCAGAAATTGCGCTTCGTCGAGCGCGCCAAGCTCGCGCGCGAGCGGCGGCGGCGACGTCCATACCAGCCCCATGTCACTGCCGAACGGCAACAGCGCCAGCGGCCCGTCGGACGTAAAGCGTTCGAACGCCCTGTTGCGATGCGGCAGCGCCGTTGCAACGCGCGCCGTCACCGCAGCCTGGTGATACTCCCGGACAGTGGCGCGCGCCAAGCCGCTGCCGCCGTCGGCCACCACCAGCAGCCGCGCCGCGAGCGGCACGGTCCTGCCGTCGTGCATGGCGTCGATTTCAATCAGCTCGCCGGCATCGCGCGCACGCTCCACCTTCCAGCCTTTGCGCACGTCGATCGCGGCACGTTGTTCAACGCATGCATCGAGCGCATCGTGCAGCATGCGATAGCCGGCGACATAGCCGAGCGCCGGCAAGCCGGCCTGCGCCGCCGTCATCACGGTGCGGCCGAACTGCTCCCGGTGCGACACGTGAACCGTCGTTATCGGCGTGGCGTCGAGCGCGCGCCATGCACCGAGCCGCTCGAGTATCAGGCGGCTGCCGTGCGACAGCGCGATCGGGCGCGGATCAGCGCCGCTGACCGGCCCCCCCCGCGCTTCCAGCAACGTCACGTTGAAGCCGTTGCCGGCAAGCGCCAGCGCCGCCGCCAGTCCGACCGGACCGCCGCCGGCGATCACGACATCGGAACTGAGTGATGCTTCACTCATGGGCCGCCCGCATCAGCGATTCGATTTCGGACACCTGCTTCGGCACGCCGCCGGTCAGCACTTCACATCCCGATTCGGTCACCACCACGTCGTCCTCGATGCGGATGCCGATGTTGCGCAACGGCTGCGGCACGTCGTCGGCGGCCCGGATGTAGCAGCCCGGCTCGACGGTCAGCACCATTCCCGGCTCGAGCACGCGCCATTTGCCGTCGCGCTTGTAATCGCCGGCGTCGTGCACGTCGAGTCCCAGCCAGTGTCCGGTGCGATGCATGTAAAAGCGCCGGTACGTGCCGGTTTCAAGCACCTGGTCGAGGCTGCCTTCGATCAGCCGCAGATCGATCAGCCCCTGCGCCAGCACGCGCACTGCCGCGTCATGCGGATCGTTCCAGTGCCGGCCCGGCGCCACAACGGCGATCGCCGCCGCCTGCGCCGCCAGCACCAGTTCGTAAACGTCCTTCTGCGCGGCGCTGAAGCGACCGTTGACCGGGAACGTGCGCGTAATGTCGGAAGCATAACCGTCGAGCTCGCACGCGGCGTCGATCAGCAGCAGATCACCATCATTGAGCACGGCATCGTTCTGCACATAATGCAGCACGCAGGCATTGGCGCCGCCGGCGACGATCGACGTATAGGCCGGCGCCTGCGCACCATGGGCGCGGAATTCGTGCAGCAGTTCCGCCTCGACCCGGTATTCCGGCATGCCGGGCCGCACCGTGCGCATCGCCCGCACGTGCGCCGCGGCCGAGATTGCACCGGCACGGTGCATGATCGCCAGCTCATGTTCGTCCTTCACCAGCCGCATCTCGTCAATCGCCGCACGCAGCTCCCTTACTTCCGCGGGCGCGGCGACGCCGGCGCGCGCCTGCTCGCGCACGCGGTTGAGCCAGCCGACGACGCGCGCATCCCACTCGGCATCGGCACCGAGCATGCAATGCAGCACCGGCTGATCGGCCAGCAGCCCCGGCATCCGCTCATCGAGTTCGGCGATCGAATGTGCATCATCGAAGCCAAACGCACGGCGCGCGCCGTCCGGCCCGTAGCGATAGCCGTCCCAGATTTCGCGCTCCACATCCTTGTCGCGGCAAAACAGGATGCTCTTCGATCCCTCGCCCGCGGTCAGCACCAGCACGGCATCGGGCTCGGTGAAACCGGTCAGATAATAGAAATAGCTGTCGAAACGGTAAGGATAGGCGGCATCACGATTGCGCATGCGCTCGGGCGCGGTGGCAACCACCGCGACGCCCTGTTTCATCCGCGCCGCGAGTCGCGCGCGGCGCGCGGCATGAATGCCGGTTCGGGTATCGATCGTGTCCATGCGACGATTATATGCTCCCCGACGTTGCCGGGGTGGCTGGTTGGTTCAGGATGGTTGCAGCAGCAGCTCGAGCCGCCGCAGATCGTCCGGCGTGCCGACGTTCATCCACGAATCGCCATAGCGCTCGCCGGACACATCGCCCTGCAGAATGCGTGCACGCAACAATTGTCCGAGGTCGGCGCACTCGCCCGGCGCAAGGCCGGCGAAGAAATCCGGACGATAGACACCGATGTTGGCGTAGGTCAACCGTTCGCCGTCGCCGATACCGATGCGCCCGTCCGCCAATGTGAAATCGCCATGCGGGTGATGGGACGGATTGTCCACCATTACCAGATGCGCGGAAATTGTGCCGGCGTGCGCAGCGGCAGCTGCTGCGCGCAGGCGCGAAAAGTCGAAGTCGCACCAGATGTCTGCGCTCACTACCAGAAACGGCGCATCGCCCAGCAGCGGCAATGCGTTGACGATGCCGCCGGCGGTACCGAGCGCCACCGTCTCGCGCGAATAGCGGATGCGCACGCCGAACGCGGCGCCGTCGCCAAGCGTTTCCTCGATCATCGCGCCGAGCCACGCGATGTTGACTGCGATATCAACGATGCCGGCACGCCGCAGCCGCTGCAGCTGCCGCACGATCAGCGGGCGGCCGGCGACCGGCAGCAAGGGTTTCGGAACCGTGTCGGACAGCGGCCGCATGCGTTCGCCGCGGCCCGCCGCAAGAATCATCGCCTGCATGCGAATCCGTTCACGACGCCGGGTTCGCTGCCATGCGCGCAGCTTCGAGCCGGTCGAGCAGCGCCGTCAGCGGCGCGAACGCGGCGTAACGCTGCGTCACCGCGCGCGCATAGCCGATGAAGCGCGGCGTGTCGTCGAGATAGCCGGCTTTGCCGTCGCGATAATGCAGTCGCGCGAAAATGCCGAGCACCTTCAGATGGCGCTGCAGCCCGATCCATTCGAAATCGCGGTAGAACGCGCCGAAGTCGGGATCCACCGGCAGCCCGGCGCGCTTTGCGCGCTCCCAGTAACGCACCGTCCAGTCGAGCACGCGCGCTTCATCCCAGCTGATGAACGCGTCCTTGAACAGCGACGCCACGTCGTAACTGATCGGGCCGTACACCGCGTCCTGGAAATCGAGCACGCCAGGATTGGGTTCGCTGACCATCAGGTTGCGCGGCATGTAATCACGGTGCACGTAAACCGCCGGCTGCGCCAGCGCCGACGCGACGAGGCGATCGCATGCCGCGGCCAGTCCCGTGCGCTCGGCAGCCGTCAGTGAAATGCCGCAGTGACGGCCGATGTACCATTCGGGAAACAGATCAAGCTCACGCCGCAGCAACGCTTCGTCGTAACGCGGCAGCACGTCCGGCCGGCTCGCGAGCTGCCATTTCAGCAGCGCGGCAATCGCAGCACCGAACAATGCATCGGCATTCGCGTCGTCGAGTGCCGCGAGATAGGTGGTGTTTCCGAGATCGGACAGCAGCAGAAAGCCGGCATCGAGATCCTGCGCCAGCACCTGCGGCGCATGCACGCCGGCATCAGCAAGCAGTGCCGCGACCTTGATGAACGGCCGGCAATCCTCGTGCTGCGGCGGCGCATCCATCGCAATCAGCGTCCGGTCGCCGAAAGTTATGCGAAAATAGCGCCGGAAACTGGCATCCGCCGATGCCGGCTCCAGCCGAAACGCTCGCCCCGGGTAGAGGGCCGCGATCCAGGTCCGCAATTGTTCCGCGCGGGTCACGTCGTAACCGAATCAAGG
>JBDZVW010000199.1:0-5389 GCA_040255885.1 Betaproteobacteria bacterium | reverse complement strand
CGCGTCAGCGCATTGAACAGAGTGGATTTGCCGACGTTGGGCAGGCCGACGATGCCACACTTTAGTGTCATAAGGCGTGAGGAGTAAGGAGTGAGGGGTGAGGAGTAATGGCGAGGTGAACTTTCATGGCATTAATGAACCGTCGTGTAAACGAGTGATGTCCTACGTCGGCTTCGATCAAATCCCTCCTTTTGCCAAAGAGGGCGAGGGTGTCAGCGGTTGCCACACCGAATCGGCTGCCGACTGATTTTACGGAGCCACGGGAACTCCTTACTCCTCACCCCTCACTCCTCACAGTTTTCGTATGAAGTTTGAGCATCGCGTCCTCCATCCGGTCTTCAGCCATCAGCGGCCACAGACCGAGACTGCGCTCGATCGCGGCGTCGATCAGTTCGCGTTCGGTTGACGGCGGCTTGTGCAGCACGTAGTCGATTACCGCGCCGCGATCGCCGGGGTGGCCGATGCCCAAGCGCAAGCGCCAGAAGTCCTTCGTGCCGAGATGTGCAGCGATGCTTTTCAGGCCGTTGTGGCCGGCCGTGCCGCCGCCGAGCTTGAGCCTGACGGTGCCGGGCTGCAGGTCGAGTTCGTCGTGCACCACCAGAATCTGCTGCGGCAGGATCTTGTAGAACAATGCCAGCGCCACCACCGCGCGCCCGCTGTCGTTCATGAAGGTTTCCGGCAACAGCAGCCAGACATCGCCCGCGCGCGTGTCCAGTTTGCCGGCAAGTCCGTGAAACCGTGCATTGGGCTTGAGCGTACAGCGGCCGGCATCAGCCAGTTGCCCGACCCACCAGAAGCCGGCATTGTGACGCGTCGCGCTGTATTTCGCTCCGGGATTGCCGAGTCCGACGACGAGTTTCATAAAATGTCAGAACCCGTCTCACGGATCATGAAACAGGCTCCGGTAAAAAGTCCGCCGGCCGAAGGTTCATGACGGCCGGCAGGCGGGCAGTGCCGGTGCGGAGCACCGGCGCGACGGGACTGGAATTACTTCTCTTTCTTTTCGGTGCCCTTCTGCTCCGTTGCTTCGGCAGCGGCAGCCGGTGCGGCTTCTCCTGCCGCGGCCTCGGTCGTCGCTGCCGCTTCTGCAGCCGCGGCTTCTTCGTCCGCTGCCGCCGCGCGCGGCACCTGCACCGATACCACCGTCTGGTTTTCGGCATGCAGCCGGGCGGCGATTTCAACACCCTCCGGCAATTGCAGGTCGTTCAAACGAATGCTTTGGCCCAGTTCCAGACTGCCGAGATCAACCCCGATGTGTTCCGGCAGGCGATCGGGCAGGCACTGGATTTCAATTTCGGTCAGGATGTGGTTGACCACGCCGCCGCCGAGCTTCACGCCGGGGCAGGTGTCGGCGTTGATGAAGTGCAGCGGCACGCTCATGTAGATTTTCTTGCTGGGATCGACGCGCTGGAAATCGACGTGCTGCACTTCCGGCTTCCACGGATGCATCTGGAAATCGCGCAGCAGCACCGGCTGCTTCTCGCCTTCCAGCGTCATCTCCAGAATCGACGCATGGAATGCTTCCATCTTCAGATGCCGGTGCAGCGCGTTGTGGTCGAGCTCGATGGCGCGGGCTTCCTTGCCTGCCCCATAAACGATTCCCGGTGCGCGGCCGGCACGGCGCAGACGGCGGCTCGCACCCGTTCCCTGCTGTGTGCGCGGATACGCGGTAAACTCGATTTTCATTTCACTCTCCTGATTGGGATCGCCCGCGACCAGGCAACCCGGTTAAAGAATCTCCCGTTCGGGGAGACTCCGTTACAAAACGTTCACGCTGTTCGCTTTCAATCGACGAACAGCGAACTGACCGAATCCTCATCGCTGATGCGGCGCATCGTTTCGGCCAGCAGCCCGGCCACCGGCAGCACCCGGATGCGCGGACAGCTGCTCGCTTCGCCGTTGAGCGGAATGGTGTCGGTGACCACCAGCTCGTCGAGCACCGATGCATTGATGCGCTCGATCGCCTTGCCCGACAGTACCGGATGCGTGCAGTAGGCCAGCACCTTTTCCGCGCCGCGCTCCTTCAGCGCGCGCGCCGCCTCGCACAGCGTGTTCGCGGTATCCACCAGGTCATCGATGATGACGCAGGTGCGGCCCTCGATCTCGCCGATGATGTTCATCACCGTCGCCACGTTCGGACGCGGGCGGCGCTTGTCGATGATGGCGAGGTCGGCCTCGAGCCGCTTCGCCAGCGCGCGTGCGCGCACCACGCCACCGACGTCCGGCGACACCACCACCAGTTTCTGAAAGCCGCATTTCCAGATATCGCCCAGCAGGATCGGCGCGGCGTAGATGTTGTCCACCGGGATGTCGAAAAATCCCTGAATCTGTTCCGAGTGCAGGTCCATCGTCAGCAGCCGGTTGACCCCGGCGCTGGACAGCATGTTCGCCACCACCTTGGCACTGATCGGCACCCGCGCCGAGCTCGGCCGGCGGTCCTGGCGCGCATAGCCGAGATACGGGATCGCCGCCGTCACGCGCGCGGCGGACGCGCGCTTCAGCGCGTCGACCATCACCAGCACTTCCATCAGCGTATCGTTCGGCGGGGCGCACACCGACTGCAGCACGAACACGTCCTTGCCGCGCACGTTTTCGAGAATCTCGACCATCACTTCGCCATCGGAAAAGCGGCCGACCTTGGCGCGCCCGAGGTGGATGTCGAGATGATTGACGACATCCGCGGCAAGCCGGGGAATGGCATTGCCGGTGAACACCATCATGCGATCCAGGGGCACGCTGTTACCTCATTTGCTGATCGGGCCGGCGCGTCCCGGCGGGCACGGCCGATGCGCAACGACTTGTTTTATCCTGTATGGCTGGGGAGGCAGGATTCGAACCTGCGAATGCCGGAATCAAAATCCGGTGCCTTAACCAACTTGGCGACTCCCCAGCAACCCCCACGGCTTGCAGGCCGCGTCGCCTGCTGCACCTTGTCTGAAATCCGTTCGCGCCGATTGACGGCCAGTCAGCCCTTCCAGTCCCGCAGCGGATGTGCATCCAGACCGCGTGCGACGAAGCCGCGCATCGCCGGCGGCAGCCTTTCGAGCACTTTCTCCGCCGCCGCCGCGGTCGGAAACGCTGCAAAAACGCACGCGCCCGAGCCGGTCAGCGCCGCGTTGCCGAAACGCCCGAGCCAGGCGAGATGCTGCGCCACCTCGGGATAATCGCGGCACACGACGGGTTCCAGGCTGTTCCGGCCCAGCTCGGCCGAAAAGGCCGATATTCTAATCGGATTCGAGTCGCGTTTCAATTCGGGATCGGCGAACGCGCGCGCGGTCGACACCGCGACCGGCGGCACCAGCACCACGTACCACGCCGGCGGCAATGGCACCGGCTGCAGCCGTTCGCCGACACCTTCGGCAAACGCATTGTCGCCCATCACGAACACCGGTACGTCGGCGCCCAGGCCGAGCGCGATCCGCGCCAGCCGTTCGCGATCGAAGCCGACGCGCCACAAGCGGTTGAGCGCAATCAACGTGGTGGCGGCGTCGGAGCTGCCGCCACCCAGGCCGCCCGCCAGTGGCAGACGTTTGTCGAGGAGAATGTCGGCGCCGGGCGATACGCCCGCCTCCCGCTGCAGCGCATGCGCGGCGCGCACGCACAGGTCGGCGTCTTCGGCAACACCGGGCAGCGCATTGACACGCACCACGCGGCCGTCGGCACGCAGCCGGAACGTCAGCCGGTCGCCGTACGAAATGAAGCGGAAAACCGTCTGCAGCAGATGATAGCCGTCGGCGCGGCGGCCGACGACTTGCAGCATCAGGTTGAGCTTGGCGGGAGCCGGAAAGACGTAGTCGGACGCATCATTCATGGTGCGTCGCCGGTACCGCGGGCACCGGCGGCGCGGCGCTGCCGCTGCGCCAGTTGTCGATCACCAGCCTGATTTCGGAACCGGTTCCGGTCAGGTCGAGGCGGCGCGGCAGCTTGTCCTCCCGGTTCGCCGGCGAATACAGCCACGCGACGCGATAGCCGTCCTGCGTCAGATAGGTGAGCCGGTTTTTGGCATCGCGCTGCAGCGTATGGGCGGGCTGGTGCGGCACCGGTTTGCCTCTCACCCAGTAACGCAGTTGCACCAGCGGCAGTTCCCAGCCCAGCGCCTGCTGCGTCAGGCCAGCCACACTCGACGCGTGATAGACATCACCGTTGGCCGCCGTCAGCGTCGCGCCGGTATCGTCCTCGGTGATATACGCAAGCGTCTGCCCCAGCGGCGACAGCAGCCAGATCTGCTCCGTCTGCGGCTCGTGCCGCCAGCGCAGATTGGATGAGAACGCATGATTGCCGGTGCGCACCAGCACCCGGCCGACCAGTTCGAACGGTGTCGCCTCCGGCACGCCGCCCATCGTCGCGCAGCCGGCGATCAGCAGCAGCAGTCCGACAGTGGCGATGCGTGCGATTCCGTTCATTGCAGAAATTCTACCGCACGAAGCGCTTGACGGTTTTTTGCAGCACTTCGTTGTCCGGATGATCCTTCAGCGCGGTGCGCCACACTTCGCGCGCGTCGGCATGCTTGCCCTGGTGCCACAATACTTCACCCAGGTGCGCCGCGATTTCGGGGTCGGGCTGCAGCGCAAACGCGCGTGACAGATAGCCATAGCTGTCGTCGATCTTGCCCATCCGGTAGAGCACCCAGCCCATGCTGTCCATGATGAACGGATCGTTGGGCGCAAGCTTGAGCGCCTTGGCGATCAGCTTCCGCGCCTCGGGCAGCCGTTCATCACGATCGGCATAGGTATAGCCGAGCGCGTTGTACGCCTGCGCATAGTTCGGGCGCAGCTTGATCAGCCGGCGCAGGTTGGCTTCCATCACATCGAGGCGATTGATCTGCTCCGCCGCCATCGCGTGGTCATAGAGCAGATCGGCATTGTTGGGATGCTTTTTGAGCGCGGCGTCGAGCACGTCATAGGCCGCCTCGTACTGCTTGTTCTCGCGCAGCAGGCTGGATTCGGCCTGCACCACCAGCACACGCTGCGTGGTGTCGCTGACCGGCGTTGCCTGCAGATAGCTGCGCGCGGCGTCGAGCTTGCCCTGCTTTGCCATGATCCGCGCCACACGCGCCCGCGCCGGAATGTAGTGGCGGCCCGGGCTGACGCTTTCGTACCATTCGATCGCGTCCTGCGGACGGCCGCGCGCGTCATCGACCTCGCCCAGATAAAGCTTGATCGCGTCGGTATCCTTGTAGCCGTTGGTCAGCGCGCGGCGGAAATTGGCGTCGGCGTCGTCGTAGTCCTTCAGCTGCAGCGACAGCAGGCCGAGCGCCATCGTGATCTCCGGATTGTCCGGATGGTCGGCCAGCAGCGTGCGAAATTCGTTGCGCGCCTGCGGGTACTGCCGGTCGGTCACCAGCAGCCGTGCATAGGCGAGCCGCACGGTCTTCGCGTGCGGGTGCTGC
>JBDZVW010000198.1:0-5393 GCA_040255885.1 Betaproteobacteria bacterium | reverse complement strand
CTTCCGTGTGATCAACCCTCATGCCGCTTAACCCACTCAAAATTTAACAGAGCCTAAAAACAGGAGGGGAAAGATATCGCGTGGTGCGCGATGTACGAGTTTCCCCTCCCCGAATGAGGAGGGGTGGACGCGCAGCGGACGGGGTGGTGAAGCGGCGCCCGCCGAAAACCGCAGTCGCCTATCGGTCTTCAGCCATCCTTGCCGGTCGATTCCGTGCAGGCTGCGATACCGGCAGCCTTGAACGGGCTGCGCTCATTGAGTTCGTCCATGTAACCTGACATGCCGATGGTTTCGCGCGCGAGATATTGTTCGATCGCGGCCGAAAACTCGGGATGTGCGAGCCAGTGTGCGGAGCGCGTTTCGACCGGCAGCAGGCCGCGTGCGATCTTGTGCTCGCCCTGCGCGCCGCCTTCGAAGGTCGCTATCCGCCGCGTGATGCAGTACTCGATCGCCTGGTAATAACAGGTCTCGAAATGCAGCGCCGGATGATATTCGAGCGCGCCCCAATAGCGCCCGCACAACCGCTTTGGCGTGCGGATATTGAGCGCTGCCGCGATCGGGACACCGGCACGGCCGGCGACGATCAGCAGCACCTGGTCGGGCAGGATCGCTCCCAGCTGTCTGAAGAATCGCAGGCTGAGATAGGGCGATGAGCCGTGCTGACGGTAGGTGTCGCTGTAGCAGCGGAAAAAGAAGCGCCAGTGCTCGTCGCGGATCGCGTCGCCTTCGAGCCGCTCGAAAGTGATGCCGGCATCTTTTACCTTGCGTCGCTCCTGGCGGATTTTCTTGCGTTTGTCGTGATTCATCCCCGCGAGATAGTCGTCGAAGCTTTCATAGCCCGGGTTGTGCCAGTGAAACTGTACGCCGTGCCGCATCAGCAATCCCTCGTCCTTCAGCACCGCCGCGTCATCCGCGTCCGGCAGCAGCACGTGCAGCGACGATACGTCGAGCTCCTGCGCCAGCCGCAGCGCGGCGCGCACCAGCAGCGCTTTCAATTGCGGCGTCGGCGCCAGCAGGCGTGTGCCGGCGACCGGCGTGAATGGCACCGCGGCCACCAGTTTCGGGTAATAGTCCAGGCCGTGGCGATGATAGGCATCCGCCCACGCCCAGTCGAACACGTATTCGCCCCACGAATGCGGTTTCAGATAGAGCGGTAGCGCGCCGGCCAGCGCACTGTTCCGGCGCAGCACGATGAACTGCGGCGTCCAGCCGGTGCGTGACGACGCGCAGCCGGTCTCGTGCAGCGCCGACAGGAATGCGTGTGACAAAAGCGGATCGTCGCCCGCGAGCCGATTCCATTGCGCGGCGTCGATGCCGGCGAGCGAATCGATGACGTCGATCGTCAGATCATTCATCGGCGCGTGTGCCGGCGATCGCCGTGCTGCCGGGTGTGGAGTGGAGGGCGCTGGTGTAATATTGAAACCTGCGTGTTCATCGGCGTCCGGCATCGCCCGTTTCCTGGTTTTTCCGGTCTTTCGGATTCTTTCATCAGCACGACAATCTCATGAAAATAGCTGTCTCGCAGATCAATTTTACCGTCGGCGATTTTGCCGGCAATGCCGCGCGGATTCTCGAGTATGCGGCACGCGCCCGTCAGGCGGGGGCGTCGCTGATGGTGTGCACCGAGCTGGCGCTGTCCGGCTACTGCCCCGAAGATCTGCTGCTGCGGCCGGATTTTTATCGCGACTGCGCGACGGCGCTGGCCGATCTTGCCGGACGGGTCAATGGCATGACGCTGGTGGTCGGGCATCCGCATGCGGCCGATGGCAGCTACTATAACGCAGCGTCGGTGCTGCGTGACGGCGCCGTTGCCGCGACGTATCTGAAGCGCCGGCTGCCCAATTACCACGTGTTCGACGAGGAGCGCTATTTCGAATCGGGCACCGAGCCGTGCGTGTTCGAGCACGAAGGCATGCGTTTCGGCATCAACATCTGCGCCGACGTCTGGGGGCCGGGACCGGTACAGCTCGCGCGTGACGCCGGTGCGCAGGTATTGCTGGCGCTCAACGCGTCGCCGTACCACATGAACAAGCAGCCGACGCGTTACGACGTGGTGCGCGAGCGGGTGCGCGAGGGGAGGCTGCCGATCGTCTACGTCAACCAGGTCGGCGGCCAGGATGAGCTGGTGTTCGACGGCGCGTCGTTTGCGATCGACGAACGTGGCGAGTTGACCCATCAGTTTCCGGCATTCGAGGAAGTGCTCGGCTTTATCGACTGCGTCGAGGGGAAACTGGTTCCCGGACAACGTGTGGCGTTGCCGGCGCCCGATGCCGAAGTCTACGGCGCGCTGGTGCTTGGCGTGCGCGATTACGTCAACAAGAACGGTTTTCCCGGCGCGCTGGTCGGGCTTTCGGGCGGCATCGATTCGGCGGTCACGCTGGCGATCGCGGCGGATGCATTGGGCGCGGACCGCGTGCGCGCGGTGATGATGCCGTCGCCGTACACCGCGGCGATGAGCCTGGAGGACGCACGCAGCGAAACGGAAGCGCTCGGCGTGCGCCACAGCGAGATCGGCATCGAGCCGGTATTCACGGCGTTTCGCACCGCGCTGGCGGCGGAATTCGAAGGGCTGCCCGAAGATACGACCGAGGAAAATCTGCAGTCGCGCATTCGCGGCACGTTGCTGATGGCGCTGTCGAACAAGACCGGCGCGATCGTGCTGACGACCGGCAACAAGAGCGAGATGAGCACCGGCTACAGCACCCTCTACGGTGACATGGCGGGCGGTTTCGGCGTGCTCAAGGACATCAGCAAGACGCTGGTGTACCGGCTGGCGCATTACCGCAACGGCATCGGCGCGGTGATTCCGCAGCGGGTGATCGATCGTCCGCCGTCGGCGGAACTGAAGCCGGGGCAGGTCGACCAGGATTCGTTGCCGCCATACGACGTGCTGGACGGCATCATGGCGGCCTACGTCGAGCATGACATGAGTCCGCATGACATCATCGCGGCCGGCTTCGATCGCGCAGCCGTCGAGCGCACGGTGCAGCTCATTCGCGGCAGCGAATACAAACGCCGCCAGGCGCCGCCCGGGATCCGCATCACCCATCGCGCATTCGGCAAGGACTGGCGCTACCCGATCACCAACCGCTACCGCCACCGCATCGATTGAAACGGCGGTGCCCGGCGCCGGAATCCGCTACAATCTGCAAATGAGCGCGATGCAGCGATGACGCGGAGTATCCGATGAAGAAAATCGAAGCCATTTTCAAGCCGTTCAAGCTCGACGAGGTGCGCGAAGCCCTGTCGGAGATCGGCGTCAGCGGCCTGACGGTGACCGAGGTCAAGGGATTCGGGCGCCAGAAGGGCCACACCGAGCTTTACCGCGGTGCCGAGTACGTGGTCGACTTCCTGCCCAAGGTCAAGGTGGACGTGGTGGTTGCCGACAATCTGGTGGAGAACGCGATCGACGCGATCATCAAGGTGGCGCGCACCGGCAAGATCGGCGACGGCAAGATTTTCGTCTCCGACGTGGCGCAGACGATCCGCATTCGCACCGGCGAGACCGGTGAGGCAGCCGTCTGATTTTCGAGAAATGGCAATCAGCGAAACGGTGCAGCCCGTCAGTTCGGCATGGAGCCATGCGCTTCCATCGCATTTCTCGCTTCATCATCCGGGGTGATCCCATGAGCATTCGCCGCACCATCGGTGCCGCCGCCGTCTGCGCGTGCGTTGCGCTGTTTTCCGTTCCACCGGTCCAGGCGGCCGAATCCGCGGACCAGGATCAGGCGACGCAGCAGGCGGCCGCGAAGATCCGCGAAAAGATTCGCCAGCACATCATGATCCCGTGCGGCAAGCTCGATCCCGACGCGATGACCGAGGCGCTGGTCGATGTCGATCTCAGCGGCAACGTCAAGGGCATGAAGCTGGTGAAGAGCAGCGGCAACCGCAAATACGACGAGGCGGTGCTGAAGGCGATCAAGGATGCGCAGCCGCTGCCGATGCCGAGCGATGCCGATCTTGCCTCGCAGTTTACCAGTCTCGACATCGGTTTCGCCCCCGGTTTTCCCGGCGTCCCGTGCGAGAACAAGCCGGCAAAGAAATCACGGTCGAAGTAAGACCGAAATACCGTGCGCGTTCACTGATTATGTGATGGCCGGCGCGCCGCCTTGAGCAGCACCACGACGGCGCCGCTGCCGCCGTCGACACGCCGTGCCTGGCAGAATGCCAGCACCTCGTCGCGCTGCATCAGCCAGCCCGCGACCTTGTTCCGGAGCACCGGCTCGCGATTTTTGGAGCGCAATCCCTTGCCGTGAATGATGCGTACGCAGCGCGCGTCATGCCGCCGGCACTCATTCAGGAACGCAATCAACAGCTCGCGCGCCTCGACAACGGTCAGGCCGTGCAGATCGAGCTGGTCCTGCAGCACCCAGTGACCGCGCCGCAGCTGCCGCAATGTTTGCGAGCCGAGGCCGGGGCGTGTGAATTTCAGCTCTTCGCCGGTTTCGAGTCCCGCATCCCACGGAATGTGATCGCTGAGACTGTCGCGCAGCGCCTCCTGCTCGTCGCGCAGACGATTGAGCGGCAGCGGCTTCGGTCGCGGCCGGCGATGTTCGACGCGCGCCGGCGCGCGCAGCGGCCTGACGCCGCGCAGCGATTCCCGGAACAGCCGCGCGTCGTCAGCAGCACTGGCGGAAGTTTTTCGCAGCTTGGTCATGCGTGGAACGGACGCGAAGTTCAAATTCCAAAATCCCCCCCCAACCCCCCTTTTTCAAAGGGGGGCGAAAAAGCCGAAAGAGCATTCCCCCCTTTGAAAAAGGGGGGACAGGGGGGATTTAAAGCGTTTCCACCCACTCGCCGGTCCATCATTGCGAGTCCTTCGCTTCGAGATACTTCTGCGCATCGAGAGCGGCCATGCAGCCGCTGCCGGCGCTGGTCACCGCCTGGCGATAGACGTGATCCTGCACGTCGCCGGCGGCGAATATGCCGGGCACGCTGGTGGCGGTCGCGTTGCCCTGCGCGCCGCCCTGGACCGTGATGTAGCCGTTCACCATTTCGAGTTGCCCGGCGAATACGTCGGTGTTCGGGCGATGGCCGATCGCGATGAACACGCCCTGCAGGTTTTTCTCCGCGGTGTCGCCGGTCCTGACGTTCTTCACGCGCATGCCGGTGACGCCGCTGCCGTCGCCGAGCACCTCGTCGAGCACGTGGTCCCACAGGATCGTCGCCTTGCCGGCCGCAACCTTTTCCTGCAGCCGGTCGGCCAGGATCGGCTCGGCGCGGAATTTGTCGCGGCGGTGAACGACGGTGACGTGGCGTGCGATGTTGGACAGATAGAGCGCTTCCTCGACCGCGGTGTTGCCGCCGCCGACTACCGCGACGTCCTGTTCCTTGTAGAAGAAGCCGTCGCAGGTGGCGCAGCCGGACACGCCGCGGCCCATGAATTTTTCTTC
>JBDZVW010000004.1:0-22656 GCA_040255885.1 Betaproteobacteria bacterium | reverse complement strand
AAGTTCGCCGGCGAGCCGCCGTAGAGCTTGATGATGTCCATCGTCGCCATCGCCAGTCCGGCGCCGTTCACCAGGCAGCCGATGTTGCCGTCGAGCGAGATGTAATTCAGATCGAACTTGGAGGCCTGAACTTCAGCCGGATCTTCCTCGTCGAGATCGCGCATCGCCACGATGTCGGGGTGGCGGAACAGCGCGTTGTCGTCGAAATTCATTTTCGCGTCCAGCGCCAGCACGCGATCATCGCCGGTCAGGATCAGCGGATTGATTTCGGCGAGCGACGCATCGGTCGCGTCGAATGCCCCGTAAAGCCCATGCATGAACTTGCGCGCCTGCTCGACGGCCGCCGGCGGAATGCCGATCTTGCGTGCGATATCGTCGGCGTCCTTGTCGGTCAGACCGGTCTGCGGATCGATCGCCACCTTGTGGATTTTCTCCGGCGTGCGCGCGGCAACTTCCTCGATGTCCATGCCGCCCTCGCTCGACGCCATCAGCACCACACGTTGCGAGCCGCGATCGACGACCATGCCGACATACAGTTCCTTCTTGATGTCGGCGCCCTCTTCGATCAGCAGCCGCCGCACTTTCTGTCCCTCGGGGCCGGTCTGATGCGTGATCAGCTGCATGCCGAGAATTTCACCGGCCAGCGTTTTGACTTCATCGATCGACTTGGCGAGCTTCACGCCGCCGCCCTTGCCACGGCCGCCGGCATGGATCTGCGCTTTCACCACCCATACCTTTCCGCCGAGTTTCTGTGCTGCCGCAACCGCTTCCTCCACACTGAAGCACGGAATGCCACGCGGCGTCGCGACGCCATGTTTGCGAAGAATTTCTTTTGCCTGGTATTCGTGAATTTTCATGAATGAACCACTTTAAACAAACGGTTTAGTCAACCATTGAATCTAAACTGCGCATACCGCATGTCACCTTGACCACGGTCAATATTAACGAATTCGGCAAAGCCGAAACGGCGGCGCGGCGATGCGGAGTGACAGATGCGCGATGTCGCGCGCTGTCGCATCACAGAAAATCGGGAACCGGCTCCGGTTTCTGAACTGCGTCCGGTCACCGTCCCGCGGATGCGTTCACGATCCGCCACAGTGACACGAAGCAATGGCGGAATGACGTTTCATTGTAGCCGGCTTGATCGTGCCGGTCGCACAAAGGTTTTTATGCCGGGCATAACCTCAACATTATAATTTTAGAGATACATTGAATTCTTATAAAGCAATAATTCTCATTATTTTTGTTAGACAAATTCCAGAACAGCCACGATGTTGCGATGCAGGAATAACATCGAATATCGCATGCGCCAGCATCAATGGCCATCACGGAAAGCGCGCCGGCATTCAATGAACAGGCAAAAAAAAGCGCAACCACAAGTGGTTGCGCTAAATTTCCACCAAAGGAGGAGGTTTTGGAGGACTGTGCCAACACTCGTTGCGAGCATCGACACGACCCCATTATGCCAGACCACGGGAACAACTGCAAGCCATCCGTGCTGCGAAGCAGCAGCGCTGTATCGCCTATGTTACAGGTGTTTGATTTACATGCTTTTATAAATCCTGGGCTACCTTTCAACAAAAACGGCCGGCCCCGCCATGAGCCCGAAGTCCGTATCAGCGCACCACCAGCACGGGGATCTCGGCGTGCGTCAGAACCTTGCGGGTTTCACTTCCGAGCAGTACCGCCGCCAGTCCGCGCCGTCCGTGCGACGTCATCAGAATCAGATCACAGGCGCGCGAGCGCGC
Source organism: Betaproteobacteria bacterium (assembly GCA_040255885.1). Taxonomy (GTDB): domain Bacteria; phylum Pseudomonadota; class Gammaproteobacteria; order Burkholderiales; family JBDZVW01; genus JBDZVW01. The sequence goes on along the minus strand of JBDZVW010000004.1, from coordinate 20,908 downwards.
AATTTTCAGAATCGCTTCGTGCGGATGATCGCCGGTCTCGCATACACAATCGCAGGCAATGCCTGCCTGCTTCGCGCTGTCGCGAACGAACTGCAGATAATTGTCGGCGCGCGCGCTTGCTTCCTGCTCGATGCGGTCTTCGGTGACGGGATCAAACGCCCCTTCGTAGGCAATCATCAGATGATAGTCCGGTATCACGTGGGCACCGGTAATCATCGCGCCGTGCAGCTTAGCCAGATCGACGCCCATGCGCACGGCCTTGCGCGACAATTCCGAACCGTCGGTAGGGATGAGGATGTGCCTGAACATGCTGCCCTCCACTGCCGGTGTGGGGTGCGCTGGCGCGCGTTGGGCCTTTATATCAAAGGTGGCATGCAAGATCAAATCATTCCAGCGTCATTTTCAGGCATGATGCCTGCATAGCCGGAAACGGGCAAAAGCACCGGGCGGCATCCGACGGTCGCCCCAGGCCATTTCAAACGGCATCGGCGATCAGGATGATCGCGACACGAGCCGCCAGGCAGGACAATAATCGCGTTCTTCGCCTGTTCGGCACGCAAGCGAGCCGACGCGATAACGCCTCTACCGGCGGTCGGCGGCGCCGGGCGCCTTTTTGAGCGCCGCCTGGTAGGCTTTCAGCGCCCGCTCCTCACGCGCACGTGCCGCATCGCGATTTTTGCGTGCCTGTTCGAATTCACTGCGGGCGCTGTCGTAGGCTTCCCTGGCGTTGATGAAATCCTGCTGCGCCTGCTGCGCCGTGAAGTGCGCGTTTTTCCATTGGCGCAACGCATGGCTCGCCTGGTGCTGGGCGCGCTGCAGCGCGTTGTCATGCGGCGGCAACTGCACCACCGGCGCCTGTGCGTATGCGGCACCGGCCATCAGCCACAGCAGCGGCGCGCCGTATATCAAACGCCTGGCGCTCAACACGGGGCAGGCACGGCCGTGCCGTAAATGAAATATGAGGGTGTCATCTGCAGCTGCGCGTTCCAGCCGACGCCGTGCAAGCGGTCTGCGAGTTCGGTCGGATCATAGAATATTTTGTAAATGCTGAATTCGCGCCCGTCATTCAGTTTACGGCTGGAGACCACCGACTCCGGCTGCGGCAGCTGATGGTTGCTGGCGGTGGAGGTCGACTCGCGGCGTGAATCAATGAAAAACACCCGACCCTGGTCCGTCAGCCAGCCGCGCAGCTTGTCCCAGAACCCGTCGAAGCGTTGCGGCGGCACGTGCGACAGCCAGAAACTGAAGAACACCGCATCGAAACGCTGATCCCGACCCGGTTGCCATTCGAAAATATCGGCCTGAACATACTCGACCTTCGGCGATTGCACCCGTTGCCGATTGAGATCCAGCGTCTCCTGCGCGGCATCGAGTGCGATCACCCGCGTCGCGCTGCGCGCCAGTTCCGCAGTCCACCAGCCGGTACCGCAGGCCAGCTCGAGCACATGACCCGCAAGCCGAAACCGTTCCAGCGCATCACGCACCGTATCGACTTCCGCGAACCAGCGGCGGGTCGATTCCGGGCCGCGATCATAGCGGCCCTGGCGCAAAAACCATTGATCGTATTCCGGCGCACGGGCACGGTAATAGTCGATTTGCTGCGAGAGAAACGGGTCGGCGTCCATTGTCGGCTCATCGCGTGTGGCACATGGGTCAAGTATAGCCGAGCGTCACGTCCGCGCGCAGCGGCCGCGGCCACGTTACACTTCCGTTGATTCCGGCTTCATGACCGACCGCCGCCGATGACAGCATTGGTAAACCGCATTCATGCCTACCTGGTTTCCGGCGCCAACCAGATCGCGCTTTCGGGCGCCGTTCGCGGCACGCTGTCGACGGCAGTACCGCTGATCGCGCTGCAGGCGGCCGGCTTCGGCACGGCCGGGCTGATCGCGGCGATCGGCGGTTTGCAGACGTCGATGTCCGACACCGGCGGCGCCTACCGCCGGCGGCTCACCGTAATGCTGCTCAACACCTTGCTGGCGCCGATCGGCCTGTTCATCGGCTCGCAGGTGCGGGAAGTGTGGTGGCTGGCGTCGCTCATCATGTTCGGGGTCGCCGGTGTCGGCGGTTTCGCACGCAGTTTCGGCCAGACCGGCACTTCGCTGGGGCTCAACTTCGGTATCGTGTTTCTGGTCGGCATGCTGCATCCGACCACGGTGATGGACGGGCTGCACGAAGCCGGGCTTTATGCGCTGGGCGGCGTCTGGACCATCTTCGTGGCATTGATTTTCTGGAAGCTGCGGCCATACCGGCGGCTGATTCAGGAAGTTGCGGACTGCCTCATTGCCTGCGCCGAGCTGGTGGCGCTGATTGCGAGCCGTGGAACGGAACGCCCTCGTCCGGGGCGCCGGGAACGCGAAATCGCGCGTCGCCATCACGCGGTGCGAACCGCAATCGAGCAGGCGTCGGCTGCACTGGGCGACGTGCGCTCCGGCATCGCGGGAAAAAGTCCGGTGATCGAGCAACTGCTGGTGTTCATCCGTGCCGCGTCGCGCATCAGTGCCGCGATGCTCAGCCTGCATCACGCGGCCGCCACCGGGCAGCCGGCACTCGAAAAAACCGCGGCGCGGGCGATCACCGACACACTGATACAGCTGGAAAAGATCTGCCGCGAGCTGTACGCAACGCTGCTCGCCGGACACGGTGAAATCCGCACCGACGACCTGCAGCACTCGCTGGCCGCGCTCGAAGCGTTGCAGCGGCAAGCGCCGGCGGCGGCACTCGAACCGGCGCTCGCCGCGCTGCGCCAGGCTCAGCGCCACGTCCAGGCTGCGGTCGAGGCGCTGGCGCAGCTGCAGGGCTCGCACTACCGCCTGCCGGGACTGCTGCCGCCGCTGCGCGCGAATGCGGCACGCATCGATCTCGCGGCCGTGCGCGCGCAGTTGACACTGAATGCCATTCCGTTTCGCCACGGCCTGCGCGTCGGCGTTGCGGCCGCCACCGGCACCGCGATCTTCACGTATTTCAAATTGCCGCACGGTGTCTGGATACCGATGACGTCGCTGGTCGTGATGCAGCCGGATTTCGGTGCCACGCTGCAGCGCGCGGTCGGGCGCGGCGGCGGCACGATCGTCGGCGCATTTTTCGCCAGTATCCTGGTTTTCGTATTACATCGCACGATCACGCTCGACGTCGCAATCGTGGTGTTGACCTTCCTCACCTTCCTGCTGATCCGGCGTCACTACGGCATCGGCGTCGTATTCCTGACGCCGCTGATCATCCTGCTGCTCGACGTGTTCGCGCCGGGCGACTGGCGCAACATCGGCTACCGCACGCTGGACACGCTGCTCGGTACGGTGCTGGCGCTGATCGCCGGCTATGCGCTGTGGCCGAGCTGGCAGCGGCTGCAGTTGCCGGATTATCTGGCACGCGCAGTGGCCGCGAATCGCGATTATCTGCGCGCCGTGCTGGCGGCCGCGGCGACCGGCGACACTCAGGCGCCCGCCGTGATCCAGCTGCGGCGCCGCGCCGAAATCGACACCGGCAACGCCGAGGCGGCGTTTCAGCGCATGCTGGCCGAACCCGGAAACCGGCGCCACAGCGTCAGCAACGCCCTAGTCCTGACGACTTATCTGCGGCGGTTGTGCCAGCACACGACGGCGCTGGCAATTCAACTGGACGGCTCCCCGGTGCGGGACGCCGGGCTCGACGAATTGACGGCATCGCTCGACGACTTGCTGACGCATGTCGCACGCGCCGTGGCGGGCGGACACGGCAGCGCGGCCGCCGCGGCGGCGGCGATATCAGCCGAGGCTCACCGCCGCGTGCATGACGCGCAGTCGGCCGAGACAGCGGCCGGTCATCCGCTTTTGCCGCTGCTGCTCGACCGCATCGTCAGCGACATCAACAGCCTGCACGCCGAGGCCCGGTCGTGAGGGCCATCATGACGAACGATCGCCGTGGCGCGGCACCGCGGCAGGTCGCCGGGCTCATCGCGCGCCGGCATTGCGTTCCAGCGTGAACCGTACGTTGCCCGGTTCATTCGCCGCCAGCAGCAGCCGCCAGCCCAGCCGCTGCGCCTGCCGTGCCGCCTGATACAGCCCGACACCGAAACCGGCAGCGGACGGCACCGGTCCGTTGAATAGCGTCCGCGCCACCTCCGGCGGCACCGGCGCGCCATTGTCCGTCACCGTCAATGCGCCGCCGGCGGCAGCGTCGAGCTTCACGCGCACCTCCAGACCAGCCGGCGGCGGCGCCTTGCGCAACGCGTTTTGCAGCAGATTGTCGGTCGCACTGTCGAACAGATCGCCCGGCACCATCAGCCCGTCCAGCCTGCCGGCAACGGCAAATGCGACGTTCCTGCCCTGATAGCGGCGCTGCATCGTATCCCACCAGTTTGCCGCCGCAACCGGCGCCTGCGCCTTGTCCGCCGCCGCCGGCGCCTTCAGCTTGTCGAGCGTCGTCTGCAGCCGTTGCGTGATCTGCGGCAACTGGCGCGCAAACAGCGCCTGCCGCGCACTGTCGTTTGCGGCATCGCCGTTGGCGTCGATACCGATGCCGCACAGCAGCTTCAGCGATTGCAGCAGATTCTTGACGTCGTGCGTCAGCCGCGCACCGGTCTCGTGAATCGCCTGCGTATAGGCGTTGCGGCGCTGAATTTCCTCGCGCCGCTTGGCTTCATAGAAATGCGCCAGCATCCGCAGCAGCAGCTTCAGGTGCAGCAGCAGCGCGGGATTGAGCTGCCGCTGCGTATACACGGTGAGCGCCAGATTGCCGAATGCCAGTGCGTTGTCGGATTGCGAACGGCTGCCGATCTCGCCCGCACCATGCAGCGTGGTCCAGCCCACCCCGGTGATCCACGGCAGCTGCGCCAGATGGTCGAGTCCGTGCTGCAGAAACGCTTCAGGATCGCGCTCTTCCTCAGCCAGATCAGCGAGATACTGCATCCACTGTTCGAACGGCAGCGCGATGCTCACCAGATAGCGCGACAGCATCTGCCCAAGCCCGGCAAAGCCGCCGTGCGGGTTCCACAGCCAGCCCAGCGCCAGCAGCACGAACGCGGTGACCATCAGCGTTTCCGCCAGCGCCATCGGATATTCCGTCTGCGCCAGATCGCGCACCACGAAACTTCCGAGCACCAGCGTCGCCACCAGCAGGAACAGGATCACGCTGTAAAACAGGTCGAACGGAGCCGCGCTCGGCTCGTTGGTGCGAACGAAAAATATCACCAGCGGCAAAACCGGCAGCAGATAGCGCACGAAAAACGACAGCGCGTCGCGCGATTCCGGATGCGCGAACAGGTGCGGCACCACCCATCCCAGCAGCAGCGTCAGCAGATAAACCGCCGCGATCAGCGGCCCCAGCCGCCGGTGGCCGGCCGCCGGCACGTTGCCGCCGATCAGCGCCACCATCACGCCGATCCACACCGCGACCAGCCACCACTGCGCCCACCCGGCGAACAGCAGGCCGAACGCCACCAGCACCACATGCCGCGGCTGCAGGCGCTCTTCACCCCACCACGGTTGCCACAGCAGAAAAAATCCAAAGTGCGCGAGCAGCAGCGCGCGCGACCACCACTGGTCGATTCCCCATGCCAGCGCGCCATGCAGCGTGAGCAGCAGTGACGCGAGCCACCACTGCGGGTACTGCGACAGCACCCGGTAACGTCGGGTCGAGGCCACGGTATTCACGATACGGTTGGGAATATTACTTGCTTCTGTTTTCGCTATACTTCGGCTTTGGCGGCAGGCCTCGCAAGCATCGTACCATGGATCGGCGAATCATAACCATCGCGCGCTACACTTTGCTCGAAGCATGGCGCACGCGCCTGCCGTGGCTGGTGCTCGCCATTCTCGTCGTGGTGTGCGCGGCGAGCCTGTTCATCAAGGCCATCGCTATCACCGAAACGCTGCGTCTGCAGATTGCCTTCATTGCGGCGGTGCTGCGTGTGGCGATGGCGTTCGTTGCCGGTCTCTATGTAATCGCGACGACGGTGCGCGAGCTGAATGACAAAGGCATGGAACTGGCACTGTCGCTGGACCTGCCGCGCGCTACCTGGATGCTGGGCAAGCTCGCCGGCTTCGGCCTGGTGGCGGCTGGGCTGGCGTGGGCGGCGGCGATTCCACTGCTGGTTCTGGCACCGTGGCCGCAGGCGCTGGCGTGGGGCATGTCGCTGATGCTGGAACTGTGGATCGTCATCGCGCTGGCGCTGTTCTGCATCACGACCTTCAACCAGCTGATGCCGGCGGCCAGTTTCGTGCTCGCATTCTACCTGCTGGCGCGCTCGATTACCGCGATCCGCCTGATCGCCGCCAGCCCGCTTTCGGACGTCGGCGGCGGCATCGGTCACCACATCATGAATGGCGCTGTAAAAGCCGTCGCGTTCATTGTGCCGGCATTTGACCGTTACACGCAGACGGCGTGGCTGGTGAACGGTACTCATCCGGCGCTCACCGGAATCGTGATTCAAAGCGCGATCTATGTCGCGCTGCTGGTGGCGGCCACGCTGTTCGATTTCTATCGGAAAAATTTCTGATGCGGCTGCTGCGCTCGTGCCATACAACAGTTCGGAATGTCTCACACGGCTCAACCCGACGCTACGGCAACATGCGGACACAACGGTGGAACGCCGAATTGGACAGCTTCGGTCGGCACCGCTCACCACCCCGTTCGCCTCCGCGAACGCCCCTCCTCGATAAGGAGGGGAAAAGTAGTCGTGCTGAAATAATACGCGACACCGACGAAAATAGAAGGTGCCGACGGTCGTTATTCGGAATGTCTGCTTCTCGCCGTGACTTTCTCCCCGCCTTATTGAGGCGGGGTGGCCGCGAAGCGGACGGGGTGATGGGCGGCGCCCGACCAACGAGCGACCGTCACCCTGACTCCCCCTTCGCCAATCCGATATCTCCGCATTCTGCTTCAAAGCTACACTTCCAACGCAGAGCAATTCGATGAGCGCAATCGCCCCACGCCCGCTCACCGCAATCCCGCCCTGGATCGCCATCGTGCTGGCCGCCGCCCTGGCGTTGCAGATCGCATGGCAGGCGCGCCAGCCAGCGCCGGCCGCACGCGCGTCGGCACTGGCGCCGTTGCCGCCACTGCCGGTATTGCGGCTGGCCGGCTTTGGCGAGCCGATCGCGCAGGCACAGTGGCTCACGCTCTATCTGCAGGCGTTCGACAACCAGCCCGGTGTCAGCATACCGTTCAAGGATCTCGACTACCGGCGCGTCGAGCAGTGGCTGGGCGCGGCGCTTGCGCTCGACCCGCGCAGCCAGTATCCGTTGCTGCTGGCGTCCCGCGTCTATGCCGGTGTCGCCGACCTGAAACGCGTGCGCAGCATGCTGGATTTCGTTTATCACGAATTTTTCGCGGACCCGAACCGGCGCTGGCGCTGGCTGGCACAGGCCGCGGTGATGGCACGGCACCGGCTGCATGATCTGCCGCTGGCACTGAAATATGCCGACGCGATCGAACGCTACGCAACCGCCGCCCCGCCGTGGGCGCGGCAGATACGTATCTTTCTGCTGGCCGACATGGGGCAGTACCAGAGCGCCGAAATTCTGCTCGGCGGACTGCTCGCCAGCGGCACGATCAAGGACCCGCACGAAGCACTGTTTCTCACCGAGCGCCTGAACCAGCTGAAAGCAAAAACCGCCAAAAAGGCGCCGGTGTTGCCGAAAAAATGACGTGATGTGACATATTTCACACACTGAGCAGAGGCGCTTTTTTAGGTTGTCATGCGTGCAGGAGTTTAAGCCGGAGCGCCCTGCCATGGATTTTAAATTTGATTTAAAAAGAAAATATCATGTCCATTCGGACGATATTGCCACGTTCCGGAAAATAACCGTAAACCCGCGATGGTAAATCGGCCATACAGCAGTCCGGCATCCAAATAGCACACTTCTTGCTGTATGTTCGCCAGTGTCAATCTGCCCAGAAGGGGCGTCGAATGTACAGCAGAAAAAAACAGTCGGGTTTCACGTTGATCGAAATCGCCATCGTACTGGTGATCATCGGCTTGCTGCTCGGAGGAGTGCTGAAAGGCCAGGAGCTGATCACCAGTGCCCGGGTGAGAAACCTAATTTCGATACAGGACGGCTACAAGGCTGCGTTCTACGGATTTCAGGATCGGTATCGGGCGTTGCCGGGAGATTATAGTCAGGCGTCAAAAGTAATTGCTGGCGTCGCCAGTGGCGTCGATGGCAACGGCGATGGGTTTATCAAAGAGGCCAATAACGAAAATCAATACGTATGGGACCATCTTTCTCATGCTGGATTTATTACTGGCAATTACGCCTTCAATACTTCGGACGTCTCGCAGTATCCGAGTAATCCGTATTCATCTCCAATGGAGCTCGCATATAGCAACGATTACGCCGATGCTAACGGCACTACTCCGGCTGGCACCAGCAGGCATATCTTAAAAATCGGGGCCGGCATTCCTTCCGATATCCTGGCCGAAGTCGATCGCAAAATCGATGATGGCAGAGCGGACCAAGGATCATTCCGTTATTCTCTTAATCACAATAACGGAACCACGACCGGCGCTGATTCTTATGCCGACTGCACTAACGGCAGCAACTTGTGGAAGACTCAGACGGTTGATCCTAACTGCGGTGCCGCAATCCTGTTCTAACTTCATCCGCATCATTCGAAGCCCGCGCCAATCGGCGCGGGCTTTTTTATTTACAGTTCGTTATCTATTCTGACGAACCTGTAGCCACCCCATCCAAGTTCCTTGCCTACAGCCACGGACGAACTACCAAGCTCAGACTATATTAATAAGTACCTAAAGGCGTTACTTGGTAATCATCAGTTCACCATGCCCACTTCAATCAAACTCGACGACGAACTGAAAAACCGCATCAAACATCTTGCCGATCTGCGCCACCGCTCGCCCCACTGGATCATGCGCGAAGCAATTGCGGAATACGTCGTACGCGAAGAAAAACGCGAGACTTTCCGGCAGGATGCGATCAAGGCATGGAACGACTACCAGACAACCGGCCTGCATCTGACGCAGGCCGAAACGGATGCCTGGCTGGCGCGGCTGGAAAGCGGTCAGGACACGGAATCGCCTGAGTGCCACGGCTGATCTGGTCGGCACCGACGCTGAACGACGTGCAGCGTCTCTACCGCTTCCTAGCCGAAAAAAATCCTACTGCACAATGTGACTGACTTTTCATAAACATCCAAACCCGCGCAATCAGCCTGGATTTTTTAGCATAATCACCCGCAATATTAATATAACTAATTAAATATAAATAATTTTTCCTGTAAATAATAAAATATTTAATAAAACAGGAAATTTATACTAAACATATTGATTAATAAATATTTTTCCTGTAAATAACTAATATGACTTACACACAGGAAAAATATGCGCCCCCTTTCCAACCAGCAGCGTCTGCACCTGATCAACACCGAGCAGCTTTATCAGAATTGGAAAGAAGCCTTTCAGCATGCCCGCTCTTATCGCTATGGCATGTGGTGGAAGAAATCGCACGGATCGCAATACCTCTTTCGAGCGTCTGATGCTCGCGGTTACGGAAAATCGCTCGGACCGCGCAGTGCAAAGACCGAACGAACATATCGCGAATTTCAAAGCGCGAAAAAGCGCACAGACGAGCGACTTCAAGCGATTGAAACCAGTATTGCCGAGCAAGCCCGCCTGAACAAGGCATTGCGGCTCAATCGCGTGCCGTTGCTCGTCGCCAAGGTGCTGCGCGAACTGCAGCGCGCCGGCGTACTGGGGGATTTTACGGTGCTTGGAACACAGGCGCTTTACGCTTATGAAGCGCTTGGCGGGGTCCAATTCATTATCGAATTGCTGGCTTCGGGCGATGTGGACCTTTTATATGACACGCGCACGAAGCTGTCCTTCGTCTCCGGAAAAATGGACGGTGGAGGTCTTCTAGGGCTCCTGAAAAAAGCAGACAAGACGTTCGAGCCAATGCGCAGCCAGGGGTTTCGCGTGGCGAATGCCGGCAATTTCATGGTGGACTTGATCATCCCGCCCCAAGATATGCGAAGCTCCAAACGAGTCACCTTCGCCGCTGATGACCTTGTTGCATCCGAAGTGCCTGGGCTGCAATGGCTGATAAGTGCCCCCAAATTCGACGTCGTATCCATTGCGGAAGACGGCCGGCCGGTCGAGTTCCGAGTCCCCGACCCGCGTGCATTCTCCGTGCACAAGCTATGGCTTTCGACCTGGAAAGATCGCGCCCCGGTCAAGCGGCCGCGAGACCTCGAGCAGGCCAAGGCAGTTGCCTCCATAGTTCGAGAACAGCTCGTTCATTTGCCATTCGAGCCACGGCATCTGAAATTCTTTCCCCGAAAGCTCGTTGAACAACATTTACTAACGGCGTCCGGTGGGCCGCCCGACCCGGTACCCGAAAATCAATGACTCGGTTACACTCGAAAAAAACGGTGCTTCATCGTGGAAACGGTCAATCAGCTCATCTTCATCGCGTCGGTCCTGTTTCTCGCCAGCCTGCTGGTGAGTGCCGCCGCATCATGGCTGCGTGCGCCATTGCTGCTGGCGTTCCTGGCGCTGGGCATGCTGGCCGGCGAGGACGGTCCCGGCGGCATTCATTTCAACAATGTTCCGCTGTCATACGTGATTGGCACGCTGGCGCTGGCGGTGATCCTGTTCGATGGCGGACTCAATACCCGTGCCGAAACCTTCCGCGTTGCGCTGAGGCCGGCCGCGGTGCTGGCCACGCTCGGCGTCATCATAACCACCATCATCACCGGATTCTTTGCCGCATGGATTCTCGATCTGACGCTGTCGCAAGGCCTGCTGCTGGGCGCCATTATCGGCTCGACCGATGCCGCCGCGGTGTTCGCGCTGCTGCGATCACAGGGCGTGGAGATCAAGACCCGCGTCGCGGCGACGCTCGAAATCGAATCCGGCAGCAACGATCCGATGGCAGCGGTGCTGACGATAGCGCTGATCGGCGTGCTTTCGACCGCCGGCGCCGGTGTCTGGGACTGGCACCTGCTGTGGTTCCTCGTGGAGCATCTGGGCATCGGCGCGGCGACCGGTGTGGCCGGCGGCTATGTGGTGACGTGGACGATCAATCGTCTGAAACTGGAGGAAGGACTGTATCCGCTGCTGGCCCTGGCCGGCGCGCTGTTCATATTCGGCGGCACCACCGCAATCGGCGGCAGCGGATTTATCGCCGCCTATTTCGCGGGCGTGGTGATGGGCAATCAACGCATGCGTTCCGGGCATGCAATCGCCACCGTAGCCGACGGGCTGGCGTGGCTCTCGCAAATCGTCATGTTCATCGTGATGGGACTGCTGGTCGACCCCGTCGAGCTGCTGAAAATCGCCCCCGCCGCGTTCGCCGTGGCGGCAGCGCTTACGTTCGTCGCGCGGCCGGCGGCAGTGTATCTGTGCCTGGCGGGATTTCGCATGCCGTGGGCGGAAAAGGCGTTCGTCTCATGGGTCGGGCTGCGCGGCGCGGTGCCGATCGTACTGGCGATGTTTCCGCTGATGGCGGGACTTGATCATGCGGTTCTGTACTTCAACGTTGCATTCTTCGTGGTACTGGTTTCGCTGATCCTGCAAGGCTGGACCATCACGCCGCTGGCACGCCGGCTGGGCCTGGTGATACCGCCGGCGCCGGGACCGTTGCAGCGGCTGGACCTCGACGCGCCACACCGCGCCGGTTTCCAGTTGGTCGTCTACCGCATCAGCGGCGACAGTCCGGCCGCGGAGATGGCGCCCGACGACTTGTCGCTGGGCGATGATGTGCACATCACTGCGGTAGCACGCGGCGAGCGGCTGCTGCCGCCGCGGGAGGTGTCGACTATCCAGCCCGACGACAGAATTTATCTGATCGGTCCGGGCACCGCGATCGAGCGTCTGAACAAGCTGTTCGCGGCCGCGCCGCAAGCGCAGCAACTGACCCGGCGCCAGTTCTTCGGCGACTTCACGGTAAGCGGTGATGCTCAGTTGGCCGAGGTGGCGACGCTTTACGGTGCGCCGCTGCCCGAGGATCCGGGCACGGCGAGTGTGGCGGAATACTTCGTGCGTACCTTCAACGGGTTGCCGGTGGTCGGTGACCGCCTGACGCTGGGCAGCATCGATCTCGTCGTCCGGGAAATGGAGGGCGACCGCATTACGCAGGTGGGGCTGGTGTTTCATCCGCACGCCGGCGGCGGCCCGGACGCGATCAAGGTATGATTGCCGCCTCCGGCAGTCGCAGCCGGTGGCACCGGGATTCCGCGGCAGAACGCTGAATTCCGATGCCGAACCACATTCGCCATCTGCTATACTGACCCGGTTTTCCGAAGCGGCCCGCGACAAGAGCCGCCGGAGATGCCGACGAACAACATCAAACGTTTCACGCTTGTCTCGTGCGTTGATGAAAGATTCGGGCTGGCCTCATGACAGAATCCCTGACTCAACCGATGACCGATACGCCGGCCGCAACGCTCGATATCGCGCGCGACGTGCTGCTGATCGAAGCGCGCGCAGTCAGCGATCTGATCCCCCGGCTCGATGCGCAGTTCACGAGCGCGGTGGAGCTCATTCTTGGCCGCCGCGGCCGCGTGATCGTCAGCGGCATCGGCAAATCCGGGCACATCGCGCGCAAGATCGCGTCGACACTGGCCTCCACCGGTACACCGGCCTATTTCGTCCATCCCGCCGAAGCGAGTCACGGCGATCTCGGAATGGTGGCGCGCGACGACGTGTTCGTGGCGCTGTCGAACTCGGGCGAAAGCGCGGAGCTGCTGGCGATCGTGCCGCTGATCAAGCGCCGCGGCGCCAAGCTGATCGCGCTGACCGGCGCGCCGGCTTCGACGCTGGCGCGCGAGGCCGACGCCCATCTCTACGCCGGCGCGGCGCAGGAAGCCTGCCCGCTCAATCTCGCGCCGACTGCCAGCACCACGGCAGCGCTGGCGCTGGGCGATGCACTGGCGATCGCGCTGATGCACGCGAAAGGGTTCTCGCGCGACGAATTCGCGTTCTCGCACCCGGGCGGCATGCTGGGCCGCCGGCTGCTGACCTATGTGCGCGACGTGATGCGCAGCGGTGAACAGATACCGCGCGTCGGCGCCGGCGCGACGGCCGCCGAAGCGCTGCTCGAGATGTCGCGCGGCGGCATGGGCATGACCGCGATCATCGACGGCAACGGCCGCGTCACCGGCATTTTCACCGACGGCGATCTGCGCCGTGCGCTGGAGCGCAGCATCGATTTCCGGACCACGCCGATTGCGGAAATCATGACGCCCGAGCCGCGCACCATCAGTCCCGACAAGCTGGCGGCCGAGGCAGTGGAAATCATGGAGCGCCACAAGATCACGCAGTTGCTGGCGGTCGACGATGCACAGCATCTGGTCGGTGCGCTCAACATGCACGACCTGTTCCGTGCCAGGGTGATCTGAGCGTGAGCGGCATCGAACCCAAACTCCTCGCGGGCGATCCTGACAACACACGGGGCGGCGCCAGCCGTATTGCCGATGGTTCGCGGATGGAGGAGATTTCGCGGCGCGCGCGTGCAGTGCGGCTGATGGTGCTCGACGTCGATGGCGTGCTGACCGACGGCAGCCTCTACTATGGCCCGAACGGCGACGAATTGAAGGTATTCAACGTGCGCGATGGGCACGGACTGAAGATGCTCAAGCGCTCCGGCGTCGAGCTTGCGATCATTACCAGCCGCAGTTCGCGCGCGTTGGAATTGCGGGCAGCTGATCTCGGCATTGAACGACTGTTTCAAGGCGTCGCCGACAAGGGTACGGCCTACGCCGCACTGCTGGCGCAGCTGGGTCTTGAACCGGCCGCGACGGCGTGCATGGGCGACGACGTGGTCGACCTGCCGCTGCTGACGCGCTGCACGCTGGCACTGACGGTCCCCGATGCGCCGGAGCCGGTGCGGGAGCGCGCGCATTACGTGACGCGCGCGATGGGCGGACACGGCGCGGTGCGCGAAGCATGCGAACTTATCATGGGCGCGCAGAACAGCCTTGAGCGCCAGATCGCCGTGCATCTCGCGCCGCCCGGTTCCGCTGCATGAACGACCGCTTCACGACCTGGCTGCCGCTGGTGCTGCTGGTGGTGCTGGCCGGACTGACCGTCTGGCTCAATCACAGCGTGCAGCTTCCGCAACCGGGCATCGCCCCCAATCAGCGCCACGATCCGGATTATTTCGTCGAGGATTTCAATGCAGTGCGTATCGGCGACAGCGGCAAGCCGAGCTACACGCTGCATTCGAAAAGAATGGTGCACTATCCGGACGACGACAGCACTGATCTGGAGGCGCCGGAATTCGTCGATTTCAGCAAGGTCATTCCGGCGCCGGTCACCATCACCGCGCGCCGCGGCTCGGTGTCGAGCAAGGGCAACAACGTTTATTTCAGGGACAATGTCGTCGTGACGCGCGCACCGTACGACGATCGCAGCGCACTGGTGATGAAGACGGAATTCCTGCACATCATTCCGGACGATCAGTATGCGGAAACGAAATTGCCGGTCACGATTTACGATGCGGATACCATCGTCCACGCCATTGGCTTAAAATTCAGCAACAAAACCCATATTCTGCATCTGCTGTCACAAGTGCACGGAACCTATGAGCAGCCCCCATCATCCACCACTGCGAAGCGGCCCTGAGTTGGCGGTCGGTTTGCTGCGGGCGCTGCTGTGCGTGGTGCTGCTGTGCTGTGCGGGCGCGGCGCAGGCGGAAAAGGCTGACCGCAGCAAGCCGATCAACATCACCGCCGATACCGGCACCTTCAACGACGCCAAGCAGATTGCAACGTTCGTCGGCAACGTGGTCGTCACGCAGGGCACGCTGACGATCCGCGGCGACAAGATGGTGGTGACGCAGGGCAAGGACGGTTTCAAGCACGGCACGGTATGGGGCAAGCCGGCGACGTTCCGCGAAAAACGCGAAGGCGTCGACGAGTACGTGAACGGTTCCGCGCTGCGCATCGAGTACAACGACAAGACCGACGTGGTGGAGCTGTTCGACAACGCGATGGTCAGACGCAACAAGGATGAGGTTCGTGGCAGCTATATTTCGTATAATGGCAACACCGATTTCTACAAGGTGCTCGGCAGCGGCATGCCGGGAGCAGCACCGGCCACGCCGGAAGGCCGGGTACATGCAGTGATCCAGCCGAAGAGCAGGGAACAGAACAACAAAAACGCCAAGCCGGCACTTCCATTGCAGCCCACTCCCGGCATCAGCCCCGGTCACGGCACGACCACAGGTGGGCGCTGAAATCGGACACCCGAACCCAAGCGTCGCGGAACATGATGCCCCTGCGCGCAGCGTGCACGACGATCGAATGCCTGATCCAGTGAGCGAGCTGACAGCCCGGAATCTGAAGAAGCGCTACAAATCGCGTGTCGTCGTCAAGGACGTTTCGCTCGAAGTGCGCAGTGGCGAAGTCATCGGATTGCTGGGTCCGAACGGCGCCGGCAAGACTACCTGCTTCTACATGATGGTGGGGCTTACGCCGGTGGACGGCGGCGAGCTGTTTCTGGACGGCAGCCGTATCACGCGTCTGGCGATCCATCGCCGGGCGCAGATGGGACTGGCCTATCTGCCGCAGGAAGCATCGATATTCCGCCGCCTGACGGTTGCCGAAAATATCCAGGCGGTGCTCGAGCTGAATCACAACGCGCAGGACAACGTACCGAACCGGCTTGACGACCTGTTGCGCGACCTCGGCATCACGCACCTGCGCGAAGCGCAGGCACTGTCATTGTCGGGCGGCGAGCGGCGACGGGTCGAGATCGCCCGCGCGCTGGCCACTGATCCGCATTTCATTCTGCTCGACGAACCGTTTGCCGGCGTCGATCCGATCGCGGTGCTGGACATTCAGAAAATCATCGGTTTCCTCAAGGAGCGCGACATCGGCGTGCTGATTACCGACCATAACGTGCGGGAAACGTTGGGAATTTGTGACCGCGCGTATATCATCAACGAAGGCAGCGTGCTGGCCTACGGCAAACCCGATGAAATCGTTTATAATGAAAGCGTCCGAAGAGTTTATCTGGGCGAGCATTTCCGCCTGTAACTGACCGGCGTGTCAGCGCCCCCGGCAGCACGCCGAACACCGGAAGAAATAATACCGGAGATGGATGAAGGGCTTCGCGACCGGCGATGAAGCATTCCTTACAACTCAGGCTTTCCCAGCACCTAACGCTTACTCCGCAGTTGCAGCAGTCGATCCGGCTGCTGCAACTGTCGACGATCGAGCTCAACCAGGAACTGGAACGGCTGCTGCAGGAAAATCCGCTGCTGGAGCGCGAGGACGGCATTCGCGAGGAAGCGGCGGTACACAGCGACCCCGAGCGCGGCGAGGTGACGTCGGTCAGCACCGAAGCAACCGCGACGCCGGCCGAGTCCCATGACGACGCGCCCGGCGCCAACGGCGAGAGTGCGCTCGACATGTTCGACGGAACGCCACCCTCCTATCGTGATGACGACGACGACCGTGGCGATTATCCGCAACTGGCGGCCGACCAGCCCAATCTGCGCGAACATCTGCGCTCCCAGCTCTTTCTGACCAAACTCTCCGAGCGCGATCACGGCCTGGTGGCGATGCTGATCGATTCGCTCGACGACAACGGCTATCTGACACAGGAACTGTCCGAGCTTGCCGAAATGCTGCCGTCCGAGCTCGAGATCGACGTCGACGACCTGCAGGTGGCGCTGCGTCACCTGCAGCAGTTCGATCCATGCGGCGTCGGCGCGCGCAATCTCGGTGAGTGCCTGGCGCTGCAACTGGCCGCGCTGCCGGAGACGACGCCCTGCCGCGACACGGCGCTGACGCTGGTGCGCGACCATCTCGAACTGCTGGCGACGCGCGACTTCGTCAGACTGAAGAAGCTGCTGCGCTGCGATGACGACTGCCTGCGCACGACGCAGGAACTGATCACCAAGCTGAATCCGCGTCCCGGACGCGAGTTCTCCGGCGGCGACATCCGCTACGTGATTCCGGACGTGGTGGTGCGCAAGCACAAGGGCATGTGGATCGCGTCGCTCAATGCCGAAGCGATGCCGAAGCTGCGCATCAACCGTCTCTACGCCGACATCCTGTCGCGCAATCGCGACTCCGGCACGCACCAGCTTTCCGGCCAGCTGCAGGAAGCCAAGTGGCTGATCAAGAACGTGCAGCAGCGCTTTGATACCATCCTGCGGGTCTCGCAGGCCATCGTCGACCGCCAGCGCCATTTTTTCGAGCACGGCGAAGTGGCAATGCGGCCGCTGGTGCTGCGCGAGATTGCCGACACGCTCAATCTGCACGAATCGACGATATCGCGCGTCACGACCCAGAAATTCATGCTGACGCCGCGCGGCATCCTCGAACTCAAGTATTTCTTCGGCTCGCGGGTCGGCACCGAAGCCGGCGGCGTCGCGTCGAGCACCGCGATCCGCGCACTGATCAAGCAGTTCGTCAGCAGCGAGAATTCCAAGAAGCCGTTGAGCGACGGCCAGATTTCCGAAATCCTCGGCCGGCAGGGTATCGTCGTCGCACGGCGCACCGTGGCGAAATACCGGGAATCGATGCAGATCCTGCCGGTCAATCTGCGCAAAACTCCGTAACCATGAGGAGCATCCGATGAATCTCAATCTGAGTGGACACCACCTGGAGATTACGCCGGCCATCCGCAGCTACGTGACGTCGAAGCTCGAGCGGATCGAGCGGCACTTCGATCGCGTGACCGACATCAACGTGGTGCTGTCGGTGGAAAAACTGCAGCAGAAAATAGAAGCCGTCGTGCACATGCGCGGCAAGGACATCTTCATCGAAGCCCGGCATGACGATCTTTATGCGGCGATCGACAATCTCACCGACAAGCTCGACCGTCAGATCATCAAGCACAAGGAGAAAGCTGCCGGCAGCCGCGCCGCCAGCACATCGCTCAAGCACAGCGCCGTCGACCAGGAGCCGGCACAGTAGTGACAGGCCGGCGCCGCGCGCCAGTGCCATGATGATGCCCGTTCCCGCAACTGCCCGCGGCGGTGCCCCCCGCTGGCACCGCCGAATTTCGAATCCCCAATGAATCCAATTACAGAACTGTTACCCGCTTCCAACGTACTGGTCGATCTCGACGTCGGCAGCAAGAAACGGGTTTTCGAGCATGCCGGGCTGCTGTTCGAAAACAACCAGCATGTCGCGCGCAGCGAAGTATTCGACAGCCTGTTCGCACGCGAGAAGCTCGGCTCCACCGGACTGGGCCAGGGCGTGGCGATTCCGCATGGCCGGATCAGCAAATTGCGCGACGCGACAGGCGCGATGATACGGCTCAAGCAGCCGATCCCGTTCGACGCACCTGACGGCAAGCCGGTGGATCTGATCTTCGTGCTGCTGGTTCCGGAACGCGCCACCGACATGCATCTCGAAATCCTGTCGACGCTGGCGCAGATGCTGAGCGACAAAACATTTCGCGATGCGATGCTGGCGGCGGCGGATGCCGAAGCGCTCTACCAACTGATTGTCAAATGGCAGCCGTATGCCGAGAATCAGCGTAGCCAGGTTGTTTGAAGACAATCGTGAGAAGCTGAAACTGGAGTGGGTTGCCGGCCGCGACCACGCGGCAGCGGAGCTCGACAGCGAACGCATCAGGAACGCCACGCAGGGGTTGATCGGTCACCTCAACCTCGTCCATCCGAACTGGATCCAGATCGTTGGCCCGACCGAGAGCCATTATCTCGAAGGACTGAACGATACTGAACGCGAGCAGGTTCTGCAGCAGATCGGCGCTGCCGAAATCGCCTGCATCATCGTCGGCGGAGGCGCCGCCATTCCGTCGGCGTTGACCACGCTGACGACCGCCCGCCAGATACCGGTGCTGCGTTCGGCCTTCGACAGCGTCGAGCTGATGTGGCTGCTGCGGCCGTACCTGGCACGGGCGCTGGCCGAAGCGACGACCATTCATGGTGTGCTGCTCGACGTGCTCGGCATGGGCGTGCTGATCACCGGCGACAGCGGCGTCGGCAAGAGCGAGCTGGCGCTGGAGCTGGTCAGCCGCGGCAGCGGCCTGATCGCGGACGACGTGGTGGAGCTGTACCGCATCGGTCCGGAAACGGTCGAGGGACGCTGCCCGCTGCTGCTGAAGGATTTTCTCGAAGTCAGGGGACTGGGCGTGCTCAACATGCGCACCATCTTCGGCGAGGCAGCGCTGCGATTGCGCAAGAACCTCAAGCTCATCGTCCATCTTGAAAAGCCGAGCGGCGCAGAGCTGGGACGCGTGGAGCGCCTGCCGCTCAACGCCGGCAGCCAGGAAGTGCTGGGCGTCCGCATTCGCCGCATGACCATCCCGGTCGCGGCCGGCCGCAACCTGGCGGTGCTGGTCGAAGCGGCGGTGCGCAACTACGTGTTGCAATTGCGCGGCGTGGACAGCACGCTGGAATTCATCGCGCGCCAGGAAGAACAGCTCGGGCGTGGCGGATGATTGGCTGTATTCCGACCCACGCGGAAATTGAACGGATGAACATGTGCGGGCGGCGCAAATCCCCCCCTGCCCCCCTTTTTCAAAGGGGGGAGCCAGGCCACAGCGCTCGTCCTTGTCTTACCCCCCTTTATCAAAGGGGGGCGGGGGGGATTTCGGGAGCGTCAACGGCGACCTGGTGGTCATTTTCCGGGCTATTCGGGAATTTTCCCGCCGCGGCACGTGCCAACTGCCCATGCAGTTGATCCTGATCACCGGCTTGTCCGGTTCCGGCAAAAGCGTCGTGCTCAATGTGCTGGAGGACAGCGGCTTTTACTGCGTCGACAATCTGCCGGTGAAACTGGTGCCGGAATTGGTCGAACTGCTCCGTAATGGCGGCTACAACCGCGTCGCGCTGGCGGTGGACGCGCGCAGCGGCGGCGGCTTCGCCGACCTGCCGCAAACGCTCGACGCATTCCGCGGCCATGGTATCGATCTGCGCGTGCTGTTCCTCGAAGCAAACACCAACACGCTGGTGCAGCGCTTTTCGGAAACGCGACGGCGCCATCCGCTGAGCGACGGCCGGCTCACGCTGCCGGAATGTATCGAGCGCGAACGCGAAATGCTGGGTGAGATCGGCGGTATTGCGCATCACATCGACACCAGCGAACTGGCTCCGAGCACGCTGCGCGCATGGATAAAGGACTTCGTCGACGTGGAGCGTGCAAGTCCGACGCTGCTGTTCCAGTCATTCGGTTTCAAGCATGGCATTCCACTCGACGCGGACCTGGTGTTCGACGTGCGCTGTCTGCCCAATCCGCATTACGACCCGCAGCTGCGCCCGCTCACCGGCACTGACCAGGCCGTCATCGACTTCCTCGAACGCGACGCCAACGTGCGGCGCATGTATGCCGACATCCGGCAGTTCGTCGAAAACTGGCTGCCGTGCTTTACCCGCGACAACCGCAGCTATCTGACGGTCGCGATCGGCTGCACCGGCGGCCGCCATCGTTCGGTCTATTTTGTCGAACAGCTGGCGCGCCATTTCCGCGGTGAAACGCAGGTGCTGGTGCGGCATCGCGAGCTGGCGACAGGCCTGGACGAATGAGCCGACAGTGAACGGAGCGGGCGGCCGCCGCCCGTCAACGACATGCCGAATCCGCCCACCGAACGTGTCTCGCTCTTTCCGCTCAACACCGTGCTGTTTCCGGACGGGTTGCTGCCGCTGAAGATTTTCGAGCAGCGCTATCTCGAAATGACGAAACGCTGCCTGCGCGACGAGGCGCCGTTCGGCGTATGCCTGATCCGGGAAGGCGCCGAAGTCGGCGTGCCGGCAGTGCCGGCGCAGGTCGGCTGCCTCGCCCGCATTGCCGAATGGGATATGCCGCAGCTCGGCATGTTTCACTTGCTGGCGCAAGGCACACAGCGCTTCCGCATCGCCGAATACCGCGCCGACGACAGCGGCCTGATCTCCGCAACCGTGAAACTGTGGCCGCCGGAACCGCAAGAAGCGCCGCGCGAGCCGCTTTGCGTCGAAACGCTGCGCGCGGCAATCGGCAAGCTGGACGC
>JBDZVW010000197.1:0-5452 GCA_040255885.1 Betaproteobacteria bacterium | reverse complement strand
ATGGGCTGGCTGGCGCGTTTCTTCCTGTCGGTTCTGCCATTCTGAGGAAGTGTTCAACATGCGGGTGAAGCTCATTCTGTCCGGCCTGTTCATTGCGCTGTCGCTGCTGGCGAGCGCGGTGCATGCAGAGCGCATCAAGGACCTCGCCGACATCCAGGGCGTGCGCGCCAACCAGCTGATCGGCTACGGCCTGGTGGTCGGGCTCGACGGCAGCGGCGACATGACGACGCAGACGCCGTTCACGGTGCAGAGCGTGTCGACGATGCTGTCGCGGCTTGGCATCAACCTGCCGCCCGGCACCAATCTGCAATTGAGAAACGTCGCCGCGGTGATGGTGACCGCGCAACTGCCGGCGTTCGCACAGCCGGGGCAGCCGATCGACGTCACCGTGTCGTCGATGGGCAATGCGAAAAGCCTGCGCGGCGGCACGCTGCTGTTGACGCCTTTAAAGGGCGCGGACGGCAACATCTACGCGATGGCGCAGGGCAGCGTCGCGGTCGGCGGCGCCGGCGCGTCGGCCGGCGGCAGCCGCCGCCAGATCAATCATCTGAGCGCGGGACGCATTCCGGGCGGCGCCACCGTCGAACGCGCTGTGCCGTCGGCGATCGGGCGCGGCGGGTTCGTGAACATCGAACTGCATGCGACCGATTTCGGAACCGCCGAAAGCGTGGTGAAGGCAATCAATCAGCATTTTTCGGATACGGTCGCCGCGGCAGTGGACGGGCGCGTGATCCGCGTCGATACGCCGCACAACGCAAACCAGCGTGTGGCGTTTCTGGCGCAGATCGAAAACCTTACCGTCGACACCGGCAGCCCGGCGGCACGCGTAATCATCAATTCGCGCACCGGCTCGGTGGTGATGAACCAGGCGGTGACGCTGGAGGCGTGCGCGGTCGCGCACGGTGATCTGTCGGTGACCGTCAGCAGTGAGCCGGTGATCAGCCAGCCGGCGCCGTTCAGCCGCGGCGGCCGGACGGTGGTGCGCAACCGCGCGCAGATCGACCTCAAGCAGGAAGGCCGCGGCATCAAGAGCGTCAGCGCCGGCACCCGGCTGAGCGACGTGGTGAAAGCGCTGAACGCGCTGGGCGCGACGCCGCTCGATCTGATTGCGATCCTGCAGGCGATGAAGGCCGCGGGCGCGTTACGCGCCGAACTGGAGATCATCTGATGATCAGACTGCCTGCCGGCGGCGACAGCGCGGCAGCCGGCTTCGCGCTCGATGTCAGCGGACTGGATGCGTTGAAGCGGCAGGCGAAGGCTGCGCCGGGTGAGGCGCTGGACAAGGCTGCCACCGAATTCGAGGCGCTGTTCGTGCAGCGGCTGCTGAAGAGCATGCGCAACGCGCTGCCGCAGGACGGGCTGCTGTCGAGCAGCACGATGCGCACCTATACCGCGATGTATGACCAGCAACTGGCGCAGCAGCTGGCCGGCAAGGGGCTGGGGCTGGCCGACATGCTGATCGGCCAGCTCAAGGGCAGCTTGCCGCAGGCGGCCAAAGCGGTGGCCGCAGTTGCCGATCGGCAGGCGCCGCGGGCCGCCGCATCGGTCTCCGCGCCCCCGGCATCCACACCGGCAAAGAACGTCTTTGCCGAAAAACCGATCGTTGCTCACCGCGCGATCGCGCCCGCACCGGTGGCGCCGCCGCTGTCGCAGCGCGCGCAGGCATTCATCGTCAAAATGCGTCCGCATGCCGAAGCGGCATCACGCGCGACCGGCATCCCGGCGCAGTTTCTGCTCGGGCAGGCGGGACTGGAGACCGGCTGGGGCCGGCATCAGCCGCGCGCCGCCGACGGCAGCGTCAGCCACAATCTGTTCGGCATCAAGGCCGGCAGTCACTGGACCGGCGCGGTGGTGGAGGCAACGACCACCGAATACGTGGACGGCGAGAAAACGCGGTCGGTCGAGAAATTCCGCGCTTATCCGTCATACACCGCGGCATTCGAAGACTTCGCGAAACTGGTCGGCGGCAGCCGGCGCTATGCGTCGGTGGTCAAAAACGCGCACAGCGCGTGGGCCTATGCATCCGGCATGCAGCAGGCCGGCTACGCGACTGATCCGCACTACGCCGAGAAGCTCGCGAGTGCGATCAACGCGGTGCAGCGCCAGGCGCAACTGGCAGACCGCGCGCCGATTCAAGTCATCCCGCATTTTGCCGATAACGGATTGACGGACGACGCGGATAGCGATCGATACAAGGGCAGCTAATGAGCAGCGGCATTTTCGGCATAGGCGTGGGCGGGCTGGAGGCGGCACAGGCCGGCCTGCTGACGACTTCGCACAACATCAGCAACGTCAACACGCCGGGCTACAGCCGCCAGACAGTGGTGCAGGCGACCAACGAGCCGCAGTTCACCGGCGCCGGCTTTTTCGGCACCGGCGTGCGCATCGATACCGTGCGCCGCAATTACAGCGACTTCATCGCGGCGCAGGTGCGGCAGGCGCAGACCCAGGCCAGCCAGTTCGATACCTACAGTTTCCAGATCAGCCAGATCGACAATCTGCTCGCTGATCCCGACGGCGGCCTGTCGCCGGCGCTCGACGATTTTTTTTCGAGTGTCAACGCGGTGGCCGCGCATCCCGATGACATCCCGTCGCGGCAGGCGATGCTGTCGTCGGCGCAGACGCTGGTCGCGCGCTTCCAGCAGCTCGACAACCAGGTGCAGCAATGGCGCGACGGCGCCAATGCGCAGATCAAGAACACGGTCGATTCGATCAACTCGTATTCGCAGCAACTGGCACAGCTCAATCTGCAGATCGCAACGGCGTCCGGCGCCGCCGGCGGCCAGCTGCCGAACGATCTGCTGGATCAGCGCGATGCGCTGATCGATGACCTGACCAAACAGGTCGGCGCATCGGTCGTGAAACAGAGTGACGGCAGTCTCAACGTCTTTCTCGCGAACGGCCAGGCGCTGGTGGTCGGCTCGCAGGCGTTTCAATTGACGACGGTACGCGACGCCGACGATTCGCGCAATCTCCAGGTCGGGCTGCAGACCGGTGGCAGCGTCGTACGGTTCAACGACAGCACGCTGACCGGCGGCAGCCTCGGCGGTTTGCTGGCGTTCCGGAGTGACGCTCTCGACAAGACGGAAAGCGCGCTCGATCAGATTGCGCTGTCGCTGGCGCAGGGCTTCAACGCGCAGCATCGGCTGGGCCAGGATCTGAACGGCAACCCGGGCGGTGATTTCTTCTCGCTGCCGCAGCCGGCGGTAACAGCGGCGGCCGGCAACGGCGGAAATGCGGAGATCACGGCGGCCATCAGCGACGAAACGGCACTCACCACCGGCGACTACCGGCTGCAGTTCGACGGGACGAATTACACATTGACGCAACTTCCCGACGGCACGCCTCAGACCTTCACGTCGCTGCCGCAGACGGTGGACGGCATCATGTTTGCGCAGGCGGCGGGCACGCCGCAGGCCGGCGACAGCTTTGTGATCAGTCGCGGCGGCGCTGGCGACATCGGCGTCGCGCTCGGCGATCCGGCGGCGATCGCGGCAGCGGCGCCGATCACCACGGCGGTGCCGGTTCCGACCCTGACGGATCCGGATGCGGGCAATATTGGCACCGGCACGATTTCGGCCGGAAGCGTCTCGTCTACGTTCGATCCGACGCTGCTGCCGGAGACGATCACGTTTACCGCTCCGGATACTTATGAAATCGGCAGTTCGGGACCGCTGACTTACACGCCCGGTGCGCCGATTTCGTACAACGGCTGGACAGTGACGATCAATGGCGCGCCGGCAGCGGGTGACACGTTCCAGGTCGAATCCAACACCGGCGGCACCGGCGACAATCGCAATGCGTTGCTGCTGGCCGGACTGCAGACGCAGAAGCTGATGGCGGGCGGCACGGCAACGCTGCAGGACGCGTACAGCCAGCTGGTCGGCGTAATCGGCAGTCTGGCGCATGGTGCGCAGGCGGGGTCGGATGCGCAGAATGCGCTGCTGTCGCAGGCGCAGCAGCGCCAGCAGTCGGTGTCCGGCGTCAACCTCGACGAGGAGGCGGCGAACCTGCAGCGCTACCAGCAGGCGTACCAGGCGTCGGGCAAGGTGATCGCGACCGCCGCCACAATGTTCGACACGATCCTGGACATTTTGAATTCGGCGTGAAGGAGCGATGATGCGCATCAGCACGCAAATGATTTTCGCATTGGGCACTGCGGCGATGGGCCGCCAGCAGTCCGACATGCTGCACACGCAGCAGCAGATCGCGTCCGGGCGCCGCGTGCTGACGCCGGCCGACGACCCGGTCGCGGCGGCGCAGGCGCTGACCGTCACGCAGGCGAAAGGCATGGTCGATCAGTATGCCGACAATGTCGGCGTCGCGAAGGATGCGCTGGGCATGAACGATTCGATACTGGGCCAGGTGACCGACGTGCTCGACAGCGTGCGTACGCGCGTGGTCAGCGCCGGCAACGCCGCGCTGTCGGATCAGGATCGGGCCAGTCTCGCGATCGACATCGAAAGCAGTCTCAAGCATCTGGTCGGGCTCGCGAACAGCACCGACGGCGAAGGCAACTACATTTTTGGCGGCTACAGCCAGTCGGCGCCGCCGTTCGTGCAAAGTGCCGCCGGCGTCACCTACAACGGCGATCAGGGACAGCGCCAGCTGCAGGTGTCGGCGTCGCGTCAGCTCGCGATCGGCGAGAACGGCAGCACCGTGTTCCAGCAGATCAGGACCGGTAACGGCAGTTTCGTCGCCAAGGCTTGTTCGCATAATACCGGCAGCGGTGTGATCAGCGCCGGTACGGCGGGCGGCAGTGCTGCGACAGTTGGTAGCTACAAGATCAAGTTTTCGGTAACCGGCGGCGTCACGACCTACGACGTGGTCAATGTCAGCGACCCGGCGAACCCGGTGCCGGTGATCAGCGCCGCGCCATACAGCGACGGCGGCAGCATCACGTTCGACGGACTACAGGTCAAGATCAGCGGCGCACCCGCGGACGGCGATGTGTTCGACGTCGACCCCAGCAAACGGCAAAGCGTATTTGATACGCTGCAGGATCTGATCACGACGCTGCAGCAGCCGGTCGACGGCGCGGCTGCGCAGGCCGGCCTTGAGAACGGATTGAACGTCGCGTTGCAGAATCTGGACCAGGCGCAGGAAACGGTGCTGACCGCGCGCGCCGGTGTCGGCGCGCGGGAGCGCGAGCTCGACATGCTCAGCTCGAGCCAGAGCGACCGCTCGCTGCAGTATAAGCAGACGCTGTCGCAACTGCAGGATCTCGATTACTACCAGGCACTGAGTTCGTTCGCGCAGCAGCAGCTGGCGCTGCAGGCGGCGCAGGATTCGTTTTCGAAATTGAGCAAGCTGTCGTTGTTTGATTATCTGTGATGAGCTGACGGATAGCGGAGAATATTTTGTGCGCCGCCCACCACCCCGTCGGCTGCGCCGCCACCCCGCCTTGTATGGTTAGAGAGAGCTTCTTGTTGGATACTTGTCTGGCAAGGAG
>JBDZVW010000196.1:2109-5460 GCA_040255885.1 Betaproteobacteria bacterium | reverse complement strand
AACACCGATCGCGAACCGCGGTGATACTTCAGCACACGGCCCTTGCCCTTGACGTCCTCCCAGACGTTGCGCCGGACTTCGTGTATGCGCCTGAGCCAGCTGACGATGTCGGCCGCATAGGTCGAATCGGCTCTCAGCACGCGACCCGGAATCGGCGCCTGCAGATCGGTTTTTGTGGCATCGGGCTGTACGGCGTGCAAGCCGGCCTTCACCTCCGGCTCGAGATTGCGCAGCGTCACCGGCAGCAGCGCGCCGGCCTTCAGTTCGATGATTCCGAAATCGGCGGCGAATTTAGCCAGCGGCGGATCCTGATCGGTACGCACCGTCAGCGGGAAGCTGTCGGCGTTGACCAGTCTGCGGCCCGCATCGTCTTCAATGTCATGCGGCACGGCCAGCCTGAAGCTCGCATGTTCGGGAAACGGGCCGGCGAACTGCACGCGCGACACGTAATCCGCCTTCGCGTCGGCGATCTTCGGTGAATAGGTCTTGCCGCCGGAACTTTCGAGCCGGACCTGCTGTGCCGCGGCGCGTGCAACCGGCGCGCTGAAATCGAGATGCATCGGCAGCACCGGCGTGCATTGCGCATCCTTGTTCGCGCGGCTGCAGGTGAACGTGGCACGGAATGCCGGACGTGTCTTGAACGACAGCACATGATCCTTCACGGTCGCGACGCCGGACAAGGACGTGATGCCGCGCTCCCACACCAGCCGCACCGGCGCCTCGGCCGGAAACCGCAGCCGGCACTGCAGCACCACGATCGGCGACTGCGCACCATCACGCAATGCCTGTATCTGCTTTTTCCAGGCGGCGCTGCCGCTGTCGTGCTCGCCGCGGGTGCGGCGCAGATAGGATTCAACGAAATAACGCTGCGTATCGAGAATCGCCTGCCGCTGTTCGCCCGTGATCAGCCGCACGCCGATGCGCTGGCTGGAAGCGGGCGTTTCGCAGAACGCGTGCTGCACGATCGAATCCGCGGTCGCCGGCGCGTCGAGCGCCAGCACGAATACCTGGTCCTCGCTGATCGTGGCGCCCCTTCCCGGCCGCGATTCGATGATCGCCGGGCCGCCGGTCGAAAACGCGAACTGCCGCGTGCCGCCGACCGTTTCGCCGTCGAGTGTCTTGAGCCCCGGCTTCAGCGTGAACCTGCACTCGACGCCGCCCGGCAGATCGCGCTCAAAGTCGTACACCCAGTCGCGTTCGTCGACCCACAGTCCGCTGCCTTTCGCACAGTCGACATCGAACGGCGCCGCCGCGCGCGGATCGCCGAATGAGACCATCGGTTGCGAGAAACGTGTCTTCACCTGACGGACGTTCTTTGCCGTGCCTTGCGGTGTGAAGGATTGGACGGCGGCGGGATCCGCGGCAAATGCACGGCATGCGAACAGCAGCACTGCGACCATTACGGGCCAGAGGCTCTTCTTCATTCGGTCTCCCTGAAGCGGCATTCAGCACAATCCACGCGGGCCGCCTCCTGATTTCAAAAGGATACCATCTCTCTGGCCATAACGATTGACGTTATATAACGCATTACGTTATACTTCACCGGTGATTCGCTCGTTCGCAGACAAGGAAACCGAAAAGGTATGGGAAGGAACCCCGTCGCGACGGCTACCGCCGGACATTCAGGAGGTTGCTCGACACAAGCTCCGCATGCTGGCCAACTCGACGACCCTTCAGGATCTGCGGGTTCCACCCGCCAACCGCCTGGAATCCCTGAAGGGCGATCGAAAGGGCCAGTGGAGTATCCGCATCAACAGTCAATGGCGGATCTGCTTCCGATGGGACAACGGCGCACATGAGGCGGAAATCTGCGACTATCATTAGAGGATCGACATGAAGAGACTGCGTAATATTCATCCCGGAGAAATTCTGCTGGAAGAGTTTCTCAAACCCCTTGATCTCAGTCAGAATGCGCTCGCTCGCGCCATTGGCGTGCCGCCCCGCCGCATCAATGAAATCGTATTAGGCAAGCGGTCGATAACTGCGGACACCGCAATCCGCCTCGCGCGCCACTTCGGGACCAGCGAACAATTCTGG
This sequence comes from Betaproteobacteria bacterium, assembly GCA_040255885.1. Taxonomy (GTDB): domain Bacteria; phylum Pseudomonadota; class Gammaproteobacteria; order Burkholderiales; family JBDZVW01; genus JBDZVW01. Next base: position 3,423 of record JBDZVW010000196.1, on the reverse strand, counting down.
ATGGGATTGCAGGCAGATTTTGATCTGGAAGAAGCGCGGGCGCATATCAAGGCAGCTTAAGCGCGTGTTCCCCATGATACGGCTGCGGGCCGGATATTACGCCGCTTGGCGCTTCGCGATTCGGTATTTTCACCCCGCTCGGCCGGCCTCAGTAACTAACCGTGGAGGGTGGAAGAATATGTTCCTACCGAATCCGTATTGATGTTATCGGAGTACAACAATGTCCAGTACCGCCACCCTGTCCAGCAAATTCCAGATTTCCATTCCCAAGGCCGTGCGCGTGGAGCAGCGTTGGAAAGCCGGGCAGGAATTCGTGTTCATCCCCAAGGGCAAGGGTGTGCTGGTGATGCCGGTACCTGAGTTGGGCCAATTGGCCGGCATCGCCAGGGGCGCGCGCAAAGATAACTACCGCGACCGCAAAGGTCGTTACTGATGGCGACGTCGTCGAGTGCGTCGTCGTGCCTCTGGACACCACCATCGCTCTGCTTGCGGCAGACCTGCACCACGAACACAAGCTCGCCACCGCCGACGCCATCGTCTATGCGACGGCGCAGCACCGGAACGCGGAGCTGCTCACTTGCGATGCGCAGAGCATTTCGCTGCGTCTGCCAACACACTTGCTGGAACGAATCAGGGCCGCCGCCAATGCCCGCGATGTGCCGTATCAGTCGCTGATCAAGGTTTGGTTGGAGGAAAAGGTTTCGACGTAAAATGTTCGAGTGCAGCGGCGACGCGTGTTTCACGCGGATATCATATCAGTAAATATACAGGGACAAATGACCCAAAGGAAAGTAAAGCTTGGGAGTTTGATCCAGGCACAAACAACGAGTACGACCTTGGACAATATATCGAATATGAAATCCCTGCTGATCATCGACATCCAAAACGACTATTTTCCTGGCGGCGCAAATGCGCTCGTCGGTGCCAACGACGCAGCGAAACGCGCAACCCAACTACTCGACACATTCAGAGCTCGTGACCTGCCGGTCGTTCACATTCAGCATCTTTCAACGCGCCCTGGCTCAACCTTCTTTTTGCCTAATACCCATGGGGCTGAAATTCATCCATACGTCGCTCCAAAATCGGGTGAGCCGGTGCTGGTGAAACATTTTCCAAGTAACTTCCGAGACACGGGTCTCAGCCAGTTGCTGCGAGAACGAGAAATTACCGAGTTGGTCATCTGTGGAATGATGACGCACATGTGCGTGGATACGACAGTTCGCGCGGCTTTTGATCTTGGGTACAACTGCCAGGTTGCTCATGATGCCTGCGCAACGAAAGATCTGGCATTTGGAGATCGCCAGGTAACTGCCG
>JBDZVW010000196.1:0-2009 GCA_040255885.1 Betaproteobacteria bacterium | reverse complement strand
GACCCACGGCAGCCAGTCGGGGAAGCGGCGTTTCAGGTTCCACAGGTCGACCGGACTGTCGGACGCGAGATCGATCGCGTCGCGGGGCGCGGTCTTTTCCTGCGCAACGTCCTGGTAACGGCCGCTGAGGCGATCGAGACGGTACAGCGGCGGTGCGCCGAGCACCACTGCCTTTGGCGAAAACTTGATGACGCGGGCGTCGAGCTGCCACTGGTCGCCGCCGAGTTCAGTACGACGCGTATGGCCGTCAGGCAGCGTCAGCACCACCGCGTAGTGCTGCGGGCCGAGCTCGCGTGTTTTCAGCGTGGCAACCGGCGCTTCGGTGATCAACCGGTGCCAGCCCAGCAGCGCGGTTCCGGCCACTCCAAGGACCAGTGTCAGCAGCACGAAAATCCCGCTCCACAAGCCGCGATAGCCGGCCGCGAAATGCCGGCGTTCGCGCCAGCGGCGGCGCGCTCCGACGCCGTGCGCAATGGCCACCAGCGCGGCCAGCGCCGTGGCCACGTACAGGCCGGTCACGAACGGCGTCAGTCCCATGTCTCCAGTATACCGGGTCGGCCGGACAGCTACGCAATCGGGCTCTCGACATGGATCGCAACGACCGCCGAAATTGATCTATCATGCGTGAACCAATCGCAGAGGCAGCCCATGAAGCTTGGCGGTTTTCTTCACGTGAATATTCGCTGCTCGATGCGCGATCTTCCGGCCATCGAGAAATTCTACGGCGATGCGCTGGGACTGAGGCGCGGTTATCGGCCCGCGTTCTCATCGCCCGGAATATGGCTCTACGACGGTGACGATCCGATCGTGCACGTCAACGCACGTTCCGCGGAAGGCGCGATCGTCGCAGAAAAACATAACGGCAGCATCGACCACGTGGCGTTCAGGGCCACGGGTGCGGCGGAATTTCGCGCCCGCCTGCAACAGCTCGGCATTGCGTTCGACGAGCAGAACATTGCGGGTGCCGGCTACCAGATCTTCGTGCGCGATCCGGTCGGCACGCTGCTCGAATTCAATTTCGCGGAAAACGAGGCAGCGAACCTGCAAACGCCACTGGCTGCTGCCCCCGTCACGAAAACGTAGGGGGCACTGCCGAGTGGCGGGCGCGCGCAATAGTCGTCGGTGCGCTGCCCTGCTCGCCACGGGAACCACCGCGCTCCGGCGTACAGATGCAACATAGTTGCATTAATAATCCGCTTCGCATACAATGCGCGACCAATGCCTTCGTCGACCCGCCCAGCCGCAGCACCGCGCGCCGCCGCCACCGGCCTGATCCGCTCGGTCAGCGCCCGTGTCACCGCGCCGCGCGTCGCGGTGCTGGCGGTGCTGTTGCAGGCACGCCGGGCGCTGACGCATGGCGAAATCGAGCGCCGCGCCGGCGGCATCGACCGCGTAACGGTGTACCGCGTGCTCGACTGGCTGACGCAATCCGGCATCGCGCACCGCATTTCGGGAGTCGACCGTGTGTGGCGCTTCACCGCGGCGGCACCGCATCGCGCCGATGGACATGCGCACTTCCAGTGCAACTGCTGCGGCGCCGTGATCTGCCTCGACCAGCGCGCCGACCGTTACCGGATGCGGCTGCCCGCGGGGTATCGCCAGGAGCAGGTGGAGCTGACGATACACGGGCGCTGCGTGAACTGCGGCCCGGCCGTCACGAAACAGCGCGCGCAACGCCGCTACAGCACACTGCATCGCCGCGCATTGAGCAAATAACCGGCGCGGCGGACAGCGGCAAGCCAGGAACGGCCGTTGTTTCCCGCACCATCCCGTCAACCGGATCCGATACACCTCAACCGATGAGCGCCGTGCTGCTGTCAATCGCGACCTTTTTTTCGACGCTGGGCGGCGGACTGTTTGCGCTCAAATTCCGCGAGCACCTGCACTACATTCTCGGCTTCACCGCGGGTGTGCTGCTGGGGGTCGTCAGTTTCGACATCCTGCCCGAGATTTTCGAGCTGGCCCACGAACACGGAATCGATCCCACCGGGCCGATGATTGCGCTGGTA
>JBDZVW010000003.1:17004-22773 GCA_040255885.1 Betaproteobacteria bacterium | reverse complement strand
TGCTTGGATTGCTGCTTACAGCGATCGCGATTGAGACGATGGCGATCGGGTTGAGACAATTGTTTCCGGGGTTGGGGTGAGGATGAGATATGAGATGCGGGGTAAGCTTGAGGAGCTATAATCGGGAAAGCGTATTTGGGCGTAACAGGAGAAAGTGCCTCTATAACGGTTGAGGGTGATGAATTGATGGGGACATGTGAACCAAGAATAGACTACGAGCAGAGTATTTCTGATCGATGGGCGAGTATTGTCGAAAGAATTCGCACAGATTATTTGGCAAGCAATCAGCACTATCCTTGGATAATCGGCTTTTCCGGCGGTAAAGATAGCACAGTAGTTGTCCATGGTATCTTCGATGCGCTACTTTCAGTGGCCCCGTCGCAACGAACTCGGCAAGTACATATAGTGTCAAATGACACATTAGTTGAGAGTCCGCTTGTCATTGCACATCTCAATCAGGTGAGTACTGATTTAGAGCGAGCGGTGGAAAATTTAAGGTTGCCGATTACGGTTTCGCGGACGCGACCGGATATTGATAAAACATTTTGGGTTCTCCTGATAGGTAAGGGTTACCCCAGCCCCAATCTCACTATGCGGTGGTGCACTGATCGTTTAAAAATCCAACCAACGAGTACATACATAAAGCGGCACGTATCCGCGTACGGTGCAGCAGTTGTGGTTCTTGGTGTTCGTCTAGATGAAAGCGCTACACGACAGCGCTCGATTGAAAAAAGACAAAATTATCGCGGAAGTAACCTAACACCGCATCCCGAATTACCGGGCGCCTATGTCTACCGTCCTATCGTCGAGTTAACTACTAACGAAGTGTGGGAGATTCTCGGTAGTTTTACGCCGCCATGGGGAGGCAGTTATGAATCGCTCATACAGTTATATAGGGATTCCGAAGGCGGAGAGTGTCCGGTTGTTTTGAGCAAATCAGATGCACCGAGTTGCGGAACGTCGTCCAGTCGGTTCGGGTGCTGGACATGTACTGTAGTCGAAAAAGACCGCAGTCTTCAGGGGTTCATTGATTCAGGAAATCATCAATATAAGCCGCTGGTAGATTTTCGGGATTGGCTTAAACAGATACGCAATAAGCCTGACATGCGGCAAGCATATCGTCGCAATGGTCAATTAACGTTTGATCAATTTGGGAAACACATTCCCGGTCCATTCACTATTCAGGCTAGGAAACAAATTTTAGAGCGCTTGCTTAAAACGCAAGAGGCGTTCGGTGCAGAGCTAATTACCGATGAAGAATTGCATTTAATCTATCGACATTGGAATTCCGAATTACAACAAGAAAAGGGACTGGTAGATGGATGACGGCTACCTAAACGACCTCCCCCTATGGGGTGACGAAGAAGCGCAGGCCATTCTCGCGCGGGTCTGCAATATGCATGCTGTCCCGGTTGATGTGGTTTATGAATTAGTTGGGGTTCAACGGGAGCGACAGCATCAAGAACGAGCGCATGGAATTTATCTTCGCTTTGAGGAAATTCTGGGACGTATCGAAGAGTAGTGGGTGACGGTAGGGCGTAGGGGATCTTTGGGGGGGCAGATGTGGATTTCAAGTATTGAACTGACTAATTTTAAGAGTTATCGGAGACAACCCTTCTCTTTTCCGGAACCCGTGGATGGTAAGAACATCGTTTTAATAGGCGGGCTTAACGGGTATGGAAAAACTTCTATTCTGGAGGCGTTGTATCTCTGCTTGTACGGTAAAGACGCAATTGTCCATCTCGCACGTGCGGGGCTAAATACCGATGACAAGAAAGGATATCCGACATTTCTCGAAAGGGCATTTAACGGGGAGGCAAAACGTGATGGCCGAGACACGATGATGGTTCGTGTCGTGATCAACCGGACCAAAACAAAGGCTGTCGATATTTGTCGGAAATGGTTTTTTCGTTCAAACGGTTCTTGGACCGGTGAGGACGAAGCTGTGGTTCGCCATATATTGCGAAATGTACCGGATGCTCCTCAAGTAGATGGCAAAAACTTTCATTTAGCTGACCTTCTCGATGAGATTTTTGTACCAGCGCATATCGCACCATTCTTTTTTTTCGACGGTGAAGAAGTAAAGAAACTGGCTGATCAATCAAGGTTAGAACAGGTTAAGCAGGGGCTTGAAGGATTGCTAGGCGTTGTGCTGCTGCGGAGCCTCACAGACCGGTTGAAATCCTTTGAGGCTAATAAGAGAAGCGAGGTAGTGTCGGTAGACGAAAACAATCTTTCTCACCTATTGCATGATTTGGAAAAGAATCGGGAGAATCTCGAAGCATTGAAGGATGACGCGGAAAAAAACAATCGGGAAAAGGACCGCGTTCGTAAAGAACAGCAGTCTCTCGTTGAGAGAATAACTGCAGCCGGCGGTGGTGGAGGAGACATCGCCACTGTTAAAGACTTAGTGGAAGAACGGGAACAGTTGCGTCATAAGCTTCGGGACAGTCAGAAGAAACTTGAGGAAATTGTATCTGGCCGACTTCCCTTTCATTTGGTTCCTAAGTCAATTATGGAGGGTTTCCGTAGGCAGCTTATAGCGGAAGTGCGCCATTCTGAATGGGAAAACGAGAAACAAACGCTCGAACCAAAAAAAGCTCAGTTTGAGCAGACTTTTTTTTCAGTCGCAAGTCCGTTAATCCAACCTGCACTTACGGAAGACCAGATTCAAACTATAAAAGCTCGTATTGAGGCTGCGTGGGCTAGCCTTTTTTATCCGCCGCCAGATGATTGTGCCAAGTCCATTATTCACCGGTACTTGCATGATCGGCTTCGGGAGGAGACCTTGGACTTTCTCTCGTCAATTGGATTGGGCCAAAAGGAAATCACCGATTTGGTCGGCGAGGAACATTCGTTACGGCAACGTATCGATGACCTCGGTAAGAAAATAATGCGTCTTGAGGGGATTGATCGTGACGGAACTCTAGTTGCGTTGAAGAAGGATCTTTCCAATATTCAAGAACAGATGGACGGGCTTGACGAACAGGTTCGTGCTGATGAAAGACAGATAATTCCTTTAGAAGCAACGGTGAATGCACAGACCGCTGAATATGAGCGGGAGAAGAAGAAACTCGATGATTCCAGTCCAGTACGGTTACTGATCGAAAAGTCCGAGAGAGTTAGGCGAGTCATTGAAGGGGTGGTCCCTGCTCTTTTCCCATTGAAGGTCAAAGGATTGGGGCGAGCGATGACCGCAGTTTATAAGCGACTTGCTCACAAGGATCAGGTGGAGAGGATAGAAGTGCTTGAGGACGGCACAACGAAGATACTTGGAAAAACGGGAAAGGAAATTACTTTTGACCGCTCCGCTGGTGAGAATCAAATATTTGCTACTGCATTAATTGCTGCGTTGGCCAAGGTTTCTGGAAAAGATGCGCCTATGGTGGTGGATACACCGCTTGGTAGATTAGATAGTAAACATCGTAAGAATATTCTTTCTTTTTGGATGGATGATAAGTCACGTCAAGTGATCTTGCTCTCGCAGGACGAAGAAATTGATTTCCAATTTTTTCACAGCATTGCAGCCAGTGTGGGGAAAACATATCTGCTTGAGCACGCGGATGTTGGGGACGGTATCGGTCGCACTACTGCGATTGAGGATAGGTATTTTGAACGAGGTCGGCGATGAGTGAGCTATCCCTTCAGCAAATACTGAAGTCCAGGTTTCGCACAAGCAGTGAAGGGGACAAAGCAACTGTTGCACTCATGGCGAATCTTGGGCTTTCAACCAAGGCAAACGTGGCGCGTCTTGCCATCGGTCGATCGTTGGCATTAGGTGCTCTAGATACAGACGGTATCGATGCTCGAGGGTTGGAAATTCCCGCGGCGTCGTTGTTTTCGACGCAAGATGTAGGTGTGTGGGTGGGGTTGATTAAGACTCACGCAATTGCTAATGCACAGGACCCGGTTGACTCGATGGACGGTTTTCGTTCAGTAGTAAGACGTCACTGGCACCGCGGGGCAATACTTCTTCTTGAAGACTGGCATTTGGCAAATAATGATTTCGATAAATTCCTAGAGACCTTAATTGTACGTCGTGCCGAATTACCCGACGTCGCTCCCGTTAGAGCAGAAAGGAAGATTGAAAGTGGGCCAGTAGTGGCGCCTGTGGATATATCTGGACAACTCGTAAAGGCGCTATCTGATATTGGAGTTACAGCTGATGTTCGTGGTTTAGTGCACGGGCCGAGGATTACTCGCTATAAAGTATATTTACATGATGTCAACCAGCATTCCCGCTTGCGGCGCGGCTTGGAGAAAATCGGATTAGCGTTAAACCTTCAACGTGCTTTGCCAACCTTATCAGCCGGTGACGAAGCTAGAACTATAAGTCTAGATATACCACGCCCGAGAAATTCCTGGGAATTGGTGACATTTAAGAAGCTTAGGGAATGGGTATCAGAAACGCCGCATGATGATCGTCTCATGGTTTACCCTGGGGTGGATGTGTTGGGCGGTCCTTACTTTTTTGATTTAGCAGCAGCTCCTCATCTACTAGTCGGAGGGACTACGGGAAGTGGGAAAAGCGTTTGTCTCCACGCACTAATACTGTCTCTTATCCTTCGTTTTCCTCCAAGTACGTTGAAGCTGGCATTAATTGATCCGAAGCAAGTGGAATTCGCGGTTTATAGGGACTCTGACTACTTATACGGGGATGGCCTTGCGTCGAACGCGTCGACTGCACGTGACCGCATTGTCGATCTCGTTGCCGAAATGGAAGCTCGATATGACACATTTAATACGGCAAATGTCACTAATATATATGAAGCGCGCCGTAAGGGGATGGTTTTAGACCAGATCGTTGTCTTCATAGAGGAGTTAGCGGATCTGGTTCTTCAGGATAAAGGTGTTGAAGAATACATCGTGCGGTTGGCACAGAAAGCGCGTGCGGCAGGAATTCATCTGGTCTTGGCGACACAACGCCCAGATTCAGAAACCTTTAGCGGGTTAATTCGCAGCAATATTCCGGCACGGATCGCCCTTACGGTTCAGAAGAGCTCTGAATCGAAGATTATCCTTGATGAAACCGGAGCAGAACACTTACTTGGGGCTGGAGATATGCTAGTAAAGGACAAACCGGGAGGGCAGATGGAACGCGTCCACGGCGTAATGGTTGTCAGAGAGGACATCGAGTTTGTACTACGGGAACGATCAACACGCTAGCCGCCGGTTGTAGTTCTAGCTGTATAGCCGACGCAATCAGCGATAAGAAATGTACCGGTTTTCTTTGTTCAATAAATCCAAACATCCCCCTTCAAATAATTCCGCCTTTCTTTTCCGCAAAACGCCCATACTTGTACACGTATCCGAAAACCTCCGGAGGACGTGATCATGAAATCCGCAGTGGGCGAAATGAAGGTTCAAGCGCAGCAGAACGGCGGTGACGAGCGCAGCGTTACCAAGGTGGTGCGCGGCACGCCGACCAGTGATGGGGCGGGTGTCAGCCTGACGCGTCTGATCGGCACGTCGGTGCTGCCGGACGTCGATCCGTTCCTGATGCTCGACGAGTTTCGTTCGGACGACCCGAACGATTATCTGGCCGGCTTCCCGAATCACCCGCATCGCGGCTTCGAGACGGTGACCTACATGCTTGCGGGCCGCATGCGCCATGGTGACAACCAGGGCAACAGCGGGCTGCTGCGCGCCGGCAGCGTGCAGTGGATGACCGCTGGCCGTGGCATCGTGCATTCGGAGATGCCGGAGCAGGAGAACGGGCTGATGTCGGGCTTCCAGCTGTGGGTCAACCTGCCGGCGAAGGACAAGATG
>JBDZVW010000003.1:0-16904 GCA_040255885.1 Betaproteobacteria bacterium | reverse complement strand
CGGGCTGATGTCGGGCTTCCAGCTGTGGGTCAACCTGCCGGCGAAGGACAAGATGACCGCGCCGCGCTACCAGGACATCGCGCCGGAAGCGATACCGGAAGTGGATGCCGGCGATGGCGTGAAGGTGCGTGTCGTTGCCGGGCGGGTGGGCGACGTCGAAGGGCCGGTCAACGCGGTCGCGACCGAGCCGGTTTATCTCGACGTGGCGCTGTCGGCGAACGCGTCGTTCACGCAGCCACTGCCGCGCGAGCACGCGGCGTTCGTTTACGTTTTCGAGGGCGCGGCACGCATCGGTTCCGGCGCCGGCGCAACGACGCTGGAGCATGGCCAACTGGCGGTGCTGGGCTCCGGCGAGCGCGTAACGGCCGCTGCCGATGAACATGCGCGGCTGCTGCTGGTGGCCGGGCGGCCGCTGCACGAGCCGGTTGCGCGTTATGGTCCGTTCGTGATGAACACTCAGCAGGAAATTCGGCAGGCAATTACGGATTTTCAGAGCGGGCAGTTTGGTTGAGTGCCGTGAAAATAACCGGCAGCACGCTACAGTCGGCGGCCGCGAAATCCCCCCTTCGCGCCCCTTTTGCAAAGGGGGGGATTTTATCGGCAATGGAGAGAAATCGAGCGGCCGATTGTTTCTATAGCGATCAATGATGCTTCCTTCATTGTTCGTTTCCCACGGCGCGCCGACGCTGGCGCTTGACCCCGGTAAAACGGGAGAAGCGCTGGCGCGGCTTGCGGCAGATTTTCCCAAGCCGAAAGCAATTCTGGTCGCGTCTGCGCACTGGTCGGGTTATGCGCTCGCGCTCGGCACGTCAGAACGTCCGGAGATCATCCGTGACTTCGGCGGTTTCCCGGAAGCGCTCTATCAGATCGAGTATCCGGCGCCGGGCGCGCTGGATCTGGCGCGCCGTGCACAGCAACTGCTTGCGGCGCACGGATTCGATGCCGTCCTGGATGCCGGACGCCGTCTGGATCATGGCGCATGGGTGCCGCTGCGGCTGATGTATCCGGACGCCGAAATCCCGGTCACGCAGGTTTCACTGCAGCCGCGGCTGGGCCCGGAGCATCATTACCGTATCGGGAAGGCGCTGGCGCCGCTGCGCGATGAGGGTGTTCTGATTCTCGCTTCCGGCAGCCTGACGCACAATCTGTACGAGCTCGGCGCGTTCGATCCGGACGCTCCCGCGCCGGAATGGGTCGAAAGTTTCAGGCGATGGGTCGCGCAGCGGATTGAAGCGAACGATATCGATGCGCTGTTGCGTTACCGCGAACTGGCGCCGGCCGCGGTACGCAATCATCCGACCGACGAGCATTTTCTTCCGCTGTTTATTGCGCTCGGTGCTGTCGGTCGCGATTATCACGCAAAACGCATCGATTCCGGGACGACTTACGGCATTCTGGCGATGGACGCTTATGTATTTGGAGACAATTTGGCGGTGTAGTGCCTGGTGCCTGCCCGGGATCGGGCATTTGTTTTACAGGCATTGTATGTGAGACGCCGTTAAATCCCCCTCAATCCCCCTTTTACAAAGGGGGAAGAAAACAAAAAAAGCCCCCGGCAGGGGGCTTTTGTTTCGTTTGCCGAGTTTTATTTCTTCCACGCAGGCTTGCCCAGATCAACCTGATCCTTGTTGGTCATGGCGCCGGCCGCTGCGCCCACCGCGCCGCCGACTACCGCTCCTGTTACAGGGCTGCCGCCGGTGATGGCGCTGCCTACTGCACCAACGCCGGCGCCGATGCCGCCGCCGCTCAATGCGCGGTCACTCGTAGTAGTGCCGCAGGCGCCAAGGCCTACGGTCAACAGCATCGCGCCCAGAAATATCATCACTTTACGCATATGCGCCTCCTGCATCGTGTCGCGGTAACAAATCGGACCCTTGAGTGCACGGATGGCTTGCTTGTGATCCACGCTTCGAGGTCCTCACGTCGTGTAGCGGATGACAACCATCACCCGCCGCATGACAAGCAACTCGCACAGGTCATGCCACATTCAATAGATGTGTTTGATTTCATCCCGTTGCACGGGCCCATGCAGGTTTCTTGTCATCTGTTTTCCAGTGGGATACGGGAAAAGTGTTGGTTTTCGGCGACATCTGTAAACTACACGATCGTTAAGTCGTTGAGGTGGCAAAGCGTTTTGCTGTCGCTCTTGCCCGACGCCTAGAGTCTCCCCGGCAATTGCCCTGACCGGACCAGTTCCGCCACCAATTGGCGAATCAGGCGCATGACTTCGCGTGCGGCGGTGGATTGGGGATGATGCGTGGTGGTGGCCAGCAATACCGTGCGACTGATCGGTGAACTCACGATCCGCGCCGCCTGCAATCCGCCGGCGGTCACTTCCCGATAGACCGCATGCATCGGCAGCAGTGTGTAGTTGTTGGTCGATGCGACCAGATTTTTCATGGTCGGGATCGAATCCAGTTCGAACGTGATGTTGAGTGCAATCCGGTGCTCGGCGCAGATTCTGGCGATCAGGGAGCGGTGTCGATTGGGCAGACTTGGCAACAGCATCGGCAGGTGAGCAATCTGCGCCAGCCGGACGGTTTTCGCCGCGGTCAGCCGATCGCCGGCGGCACCGATCAGATGCAGATCGGCCTTCAGCAATGGTTCGTCGGCGGCGCGCGGCGTCTGCCGGCTGTTGTAGAGAATACCGATATCGATCTTGCCGCTCGTTACCCATTCGTCGACGTGATCGGTCAGTCCCTCCCGTACCTGCATCTTGATACGCGGATAGCGTTCATGCACCCGGCGCAGCAGCGGCGTCAGCAGAATTTCGCTGACGCTGGTGAGTACGCCCAGACTGACCGAGCCCGAAGGTTCGCCGTGTTCGGCCTTCAGATCCCGGACCAGCCGTGTCGAATCGGCGAGCAATGCCTTCATGCCGGGCAACGCCCGGCGGCCGGTGTCGGTCAGCGTCACACCGCGACCGGTACGGTGAAGCAGACGCACACCGAGTTCGCGTTCGAGTTGACCGACCTGCCGGCTTAACGCCGACTGGGCGACGGTCAGTGCGGTGGCCGCTTTGGAAAAACTTTCCAGCTCCGCGACCTGTACGAAATAACCGATCTGCCGAAGGTCCACGCCGCCTCCATCAAGCTATCTCAAATCAGCATAACTGAAAGCCTGTTCCAGGGCTAGGACGGCGGCCGGCGGCTGCATAAACTGCATGACATGCATCGAACAGGCGGCATCGGCATCGAGTCGCCGGAGCGGTGACGTGTTACAAGACAATCTGCATTGCACACGAGGAGGACGGTCATGAAACTTCACTGGGGGAACATCGGGGTCGGTGCGTTGATGCTGGCGGCGGCGCTGGCGGGTAGCGCGCAGGCGGAACAGACCGAAGTGCGCGTGGCGCGCCAGTATGGCGTCGGCTATCTGCCGCTGATGGTCATGGAGCACCGCCATCTGATACGGGAGCAGGCCGAGGCGGCAGGGCTGGGGAAAATCAAGGTGAACTGGAACACGTTTGCCGACGGCTCAGTCGCGAACGACGCACTGCTGTCCGGAAATCTCGATTTCGCCGGCGGCGGCACCGGCGCGTTCGTGACCCTGTGGGCGAAAACCCGCGGCTCACTCGGCGTGAAATCGGTCGGCGCGATGGATTCGATGCCGATGTTTCTGAATACCAATGATCCGGACATCAAGACCGTCAAGGACTTCACCGGAAAGCATCGCATCGGCATGGCCGGCGTCAAGGTTTCGCCGCAGGCAATGACGCTGCAACTGGCGGCGGCGCACGCATGGGGCCAGAAGAACTATGGCAAGCTCGATCCGCTGACCGTGGGCATGTCGCATCCGCTGGCGATGCAGGCGCTGCTGTCAGGGCAGGTTGCCGCCGATTTCACGTCTCCTCCGTTCCAGTACTGGGAGCTGCAGAAGCCCGGCATTCACCGGGTGCTCAACAGCTACGACGTGTGGGGCGGGCCGCAGACGTTCCTGTGCGTGTGGACTACGTCGAAATTTCACGATGACAATCCGAAGCTCTACGCCGCGTTTGCGGCCGCGCTCAAGCAGTCGATCGACTGGATCAATGCGCACAAGAAGGAGGCCGCGCAGATCTACAAGACCGCCACTCACGACAAGCACAGCGTCGACAGTATTCTCAAGATACTGAATGATCCGGATGTCGACTACACGATGACGCCGAAGAACGTCGTCAAGTTCGCGCAATGGAAGTACAAGACGGGCGCGATCAAGGTCGAGCCGAAATCGTGGAAGGATCTGTTTTTCCCGAATGTGTGGCAGCTGCCGGGAAGTTGATTGCGAATGGAAGCGCAGGCAACAGGGGGAAAGGACGCCGCTGCGGCTTCGCAGACCGGCCCGCTTGCCGGACTGCGCATTCTCGACATTTCCACCGTGATCGCGGCACCGTGGTCGGCGACGCTGCTGGCTGACCTCGGTGCGGAGGTGGTGAAGGTCGAATTGCCGCGTGTCGGCGATCCGCTGCGCGCATTGCCGCCGCACAAGGGCGACGTGCCGCTGTGGTGGAAAACCACCAACCGCAACAAGCGCGGTATCACGCTGGATCTGCGCAAGCCGGAGGGTGCGGCGCTGTTCGAGCGGCTGCTGCCGAAATTCGACGTGCTCGTCGAGAACTTCCGTCCGGGTACGCTGGAACGCTGGGGCTTTTCGGCCGATAGACTATTCGATCTGCAGCCCAAACTCATCGTGCTGCGCGTCACCGGTTTCGGCCAGACCGGCCCCTATCGCAATCGGCCCGGATTTGCCCGCGTGCTCGAGGCGATGTCCGGCTTTACCCACATTTGCGGCGAGGCGGACGGCCCGCCGCTGCATCTCGGATTTCCGGTTGCGGATGCGGTCGCCGGACTGTTCGGTGCGCTCGGGATTCTCGGCGCAGTGTGCCATCAGCGCGGCCATCCGGAGGCCCCGGGACAGGAGATCGATTGTTCGCTGATGGAATCGATGTTTCGCATGCTCGATTTTCTGCCGATCGAGTACGATCAGCTGGGTATCGTGCGCGGGCGTTCCGGCAATTTCAGCCAGTACGTGGCGCCGAGCAACGTCTATCGTACCGCTGACGGCCAGTGGGCATCGATCGCGGCATCGACGCAAAGCATCTATGCGCGGCTGTGTGCGGCGCTGGGCAGGCCGGATCTGATCGGTGACCCGCGTTTCGCGACCAATCAGGACCGGGTGCGCAACTGCCGGATACTCGACGATATCGTTGCGCAGGAAATCGGGACGCGCACGATGGACGAGCTGGCGGCGCTGCTCGAAGCCGGCGAAGTTGGATTCAGTCCGATTTACACGATCGAGGATATTTTCCGCGACCGCCACGTTCGTGCTCGCGAAGCCATGGTCGACGTCCCGGATGCGGAGCTCGGTACGGTGCGAATGCAGAATGTGGTTCCGCGCTTTTCCGGTACCCCCGGCGCGGTCCATAGGGGCGGTCCGGCATTGGGGCAGGACAACGCCGCAGTCTACGGCGATCTGCTTGGACTAACCGCCGCGGAACAGCAGCGGCTGCGTGAGGCGGGCGTGATTTGATGCCGACAGGTGACGCGGAACTGGCAGTTCATAGCGCACCTTCCTGCTCTCCCTTTTCGCCATGCTCGATCATCCACGTCGCGAGATTCCGGAATTCCGGCGGCAGCGACCTTTCAGCGAGTGCCGCAAGACGGTCGCGATCATGGTCGCTGAGCGGCCGGCGCTGCACCAGTCCGGCCAGCACATCGCTATTCATCATCCAGGGATGCCATCCGATGCCGCATTGCTCCCACAGTTCGCCGGCTTGCAGCGCTATCTCGATGCCGGCCGGATCGGGGTCGCAGGCAATGTGCGCGGGCGCCGGCGACAGCTTCAACAGATGACTGACTGTCTCCTTCCACCACGATGGTGCGAAACCGGGCAGCCATAACACGCCGTCACGGGCGCCGTGTTCGCGCGCCGCACGCTCGAAGCTGGTGCGGTTTTCGATGAGCCGCCAGCTTGTGATCGAACCTTCTATTTTGGTGAGTTTGCCCAGCGTGCGCGCCGTCAGCGCGATGCAGTCGTCAACGAGCTGCAGATCGAGGCGCTGATCATTGCGAAGCAGCACCAGCGGCGCACGCAGCCACAATACCGGAGCATGGCGCTCGATGCCCCATTGCGCCAGATCCAGATACTGGCCAAGCCAGTTCCAGTCATTGTCGGAAAGCGCCTTGGTGTGACCCGCAGCGAGAAGCGCGAAGTCGCGCCGCGTGCCGAAACGCTTGTCGGCGCTCCAGCGTTCCAGTGCGCGCAGTATGTTGAGCCGGCTGAGCGCCCGCTGCGGTGCAAACTGATCGAGACTCGCGCGGATCGCGGCCAACCGCGGATCGGCAAGGGCAATCGATGATTCGGTCAGCCACGCCTGACGTACCGCCTCGCCATCGTCGGCGCCCAATCGTCGGCGAAGCTCGCGCAGATCGAGAAAAGTCACCCAGGTAACGATCCAGCGCGCAGCGGCTTCGCGTCGTTCTTCGATTTCGATCCAGCCGCCGGCGAGCAGCGCCTGAAGCAGACGCTCCGCAATGTGTACTCGTTCATTTCCGGCCAATCGCAACAGCGTGTCTCGCTTGCGGCGTTCCTGTCCGGTTTTGACCCAACGTATGAGCAGATCGCGCCAGTCGGCGGGCATAATGCCGATGTCGGCGCGACGCTCGGGATGCGCCCGGCGCAGCCTGCGGCCGCGCAACGTGCTGGCGGCACCGACATCCAGAACGCGGGTGCGGATGCCTTTTTCGTCAGGGGCGGACCACGGCTCAGGCATGGCCCGTCTCGCGCTGGCGCCGCATCACCGCCACCGGTTGCGCCCACGCCTCGTGCGGCTGCTTCTTGCGTGTGACCAGGGTCAGTTCCGATGGTCCGAAGACATTGATATTGTGCGTATTGGGCGTGGTGATCAGATACTGCGCGCGCGTGGCCTGCAGAAAGGCGCCGACGCGGTCGATGTTGAAGATGTCGAGATGCGCGAACGGCTCGTCGATGAACACGAAGCCGCCGGGGCGCGTTTCGTCCATCATCAGTCCGATCAGCAGGATCAGCGACTTCATCACCTGTTGTCCACCGGATGCTTCACCGTCGTTGAGGCCGGTCATGCCCTTGCGGTCGAAATCGAAACTGACGTTGAGTCCTGCTTGCGCCAGCACCAGGTCGTCGTTCTCCAGGTGCGGCATTTCACATTGCACTTCGACGCCTGCCAGCTCGCCCAGGCGCCGCACGTTGCGGCCATAGCTGCGGACTGTCGCACGCAGCTTGTTGATGTAAGCGGCGCGCGCATCATCGGTCAACGCAACTGCGCGCTGGTATTCGGAACGGCGTGTATTGACGTCCTGCGCCCGCGCGGCCAGGTCGGCCTTGAGCTTGTCCCGGATCGCAATCACGCTTTCGTCGGTGATCCAGTCTTCTCGCGCGAGCTTGTGCTCCACCCGGGTCAATTCGGTACGTGCGCTCTCCGCGCGCCCATGGCGTTCCGCCAGCTCGCGCAGGCCGGCGCGCTGGTACCAGGCGGCCGGCATGTCGCGCCGCCGGTGACGGAAGAGCCCGATGCGCTTCGCCTGTTCGCCGCGCAGCTCGCGGCTTGTCGTGATCTCCTGTTTCAACCCGGCGTCGAGCTTTTCACGATCGGCTTCGATTTTGCCGATGGCAAGATCAATGGCGTGACGGGCTTCGGTTGCTTTATGTTCCTGTTGTCCGGCCTGCTCCAGCGCATCCGCTGCACGTTGCGCGCGCGCCTCAAGCCGCGGCAGGCGGCGGCGCGCGTCGAGAAATTCCTGTGCCCGGGCGGCAAGCATCCCCGCGGCGTCGACGCCGGCGAGCAGTGCCTTGTTTTGCACGACACGCTGTTCGAGCCGGACCGTTTCCGCCGCATGTTCGGCATCACGGCCGGCGATTTCATCCTGTTCGCGGACCAGCGCCTCAAGTCTGGCGCGACGCGCCGCTTCTCCAAAGCGGAACTCCTGTGGCGCGATGCCGGCGTGGCGCGCTCCGCGTTGCTCCTTGTGGTAACCGTTGCGTGTAATCCAGTCCTGGCCGGGCGGCAGGCATGCGCCGGCGGCAGCATCCTCGACGCGGGCGACGTGGTTGAGCAGATCAACAAGCCATGCCGGCGCCGCAGCGCGCAGCCGTACCACTTCACGCAGCGATCCCGCCCAAGGTTTGTCCGGCGCGGTGCGTTCGGCGACGACGAAGTGGCGGTACCGGAGCGTCTCACCAAGCGTCCATGCGCGCGAACGATCCTGCGGATCTTCCAGCAGCACGACATGCCGGTAGGGGTGCAGCATCGCTTCCACCGCGGCTTGCCAGCCGGGGTCGGTGATTTCGATGACGTCACTCAGCATCGTGTGTGCGATCTTCTCCTGCGTCAGCGCACTGCGAAACGCCTGCACCACCGGTTCTGCAGGTAAAGCGCCGCTCCGCAGCGCAGCGCTCTGCGCCGTGATTTCCGCCAATCGTTCTTCATCCTGGTGCTGTTCGCCCCGCAGGCCGGCGAGCCGTGACTCATCAACCGCAAGCGCCTGCGCGGCGGCCCGGACATCGAAGTTCTGTCCAGCCTGCGCAATCTGCGCGAGATTCTCTTCCTGTTGCAGGACGCTCCGGGTATCGCGCATCGCGTCGCGGGCTTGCCGGGAGGCTTCAGTGCATCGCTGTACCTGTTCCCCGGCGGCACCCTCGGCACTTGTCGCCGCTGCCTGCGCCTGTGCCATTTCAGCGAGTTGCGCGGCGGTTGCCGCGAGCTGCCGCTGGCGATCCTGCAGCTTGCGGCGTTGCCCGATGAGCTGGTTGTGCGCGCCGGCAATCGATTCGCGCAACTCGGCCAGTTCCAGGCGCGGGATGATTTCCGCAACCAGCCGCTCGCGCTCCTGCGTCAGATCCTTCCATTCCTGATAACGATTGGCTTCGCTGATCTTGGTTTCGACCTGGTTCTCCAGCTTGGCGAGATCGAGTTCGAGCTCCTGCAGTTCACGCTGTGCCTCGCGCTGCTCCTGACGGGCCCGGGTATAGTGGTCCAGCACTTCCTTGTCGCCGAACACGTCGAACACGAGATCGAGCAGTGCCTTCGGCGAGTATTCGCACAGCTTGTCGGTGTCGCCCTGTTCCAGCGCCAGCACCCGGGTGATGGCAGGCGTGAGTCCGGCGCCGGCGAGCCGTGCCCGGTAGTCGCGCGTCCCGATCCAGTAATCGCATTGCTGCAGTGCTTCGATCGGCGTGTCGTTGGGTGCGATCAGGTATTCGCGCGACCAGTCGCCGCCCTGCTTGTTGATACGGCAGGCGAGCGTGACTTCATCTTCGAGCAACGGGAAGAACGGATGTCCGCCGGCGTCCGAGCGCCGGTTGTCCACGACCACGCGCAGCCAGGCGAACGCGGCACCGGAGCGGCGCACATAGCGCTTGTAATCGCGCCGTCCCGAACAGTTGAGCGCGAACAGCGTGCGCAGCGCGTCGAGCAGCGTGGTCTTGCCCGAGCCGTTGGGACCGACGATGGTGACGATCTGCGCGTCGAGCGGCAGCGTGAAGCGCTGCCAGTAGTCCCAGTGGACCAGTTCAAGCGTCTTGATGTGGAGCATCGGTCGAATCCGCTTCTGCGCTGCCGCCGGCCGGTTCCGGTGACGCACGTGCGGCGAGCAATTCGGCAAGAGCGCCTTCCATGATGCGCGGTGCGGCCACACCGTAATCGATCGCGAGATCGAGCAGCGGCCCTTCGTAGATCATTTTGTTCCGGCGTTCGATAAAGCCGAGGCGAGAAAGGGTTCCCAGGTTGAAATTCACTATTCTGTTCTTGCCGCCGAGCTGCGTGCCGAAGTCGGCTACGAGCGCCGCCTCGCTCACGCCGGCTGATACGGCCGCGCCTTGCGGCAGCGGTTTTCCGGCGCCGAACATGTCGGACTGTCCGGCGTCGGCCAGCGCGTGGCGGGTGATCTGGCGCTCGCGTTTGGGCAGGATGATCAATGCCCAGATCACCACCAGCAACGCCAGGCAATCACGCGTGAGCCCCATGTTGCTGGCGTGCCAGTTTTTCTCGCCGCCGAACACAGGTTCGATCGCTTCCGGAGCGAGCCCGATGCCGATGTATGCGGCGAACGGGTTGTCCAGCAGCTGCAGCCCGCAGGCGGCAAGCTGGCGATCGAGCTCATGGCGAAAGGCGTCGTCGGCCAGCGCGCGCCGTGCCAGCCGGTCGTCACGCGGCAGCCAGCGGTGCGCGAGCAGACGCGCGATCAGATCGCGGATCTCATTGTCCATTGCGGGTAAGCATCCCTTCGCTCAACTCGGCAACCCCGTCGCGCTCCACTGCGGCGATGTGCTCCGATATTGTGAGTACGAGCGGGAGCCGGGCCAGTTCCGCCACCGGCCCGGTGAGTTCCGCCGAATCCGGATCGTTGAGCAGCGCGAGCAGTGACAAGCGGTACGCCGCGAGCGGATAATCGCCCCCGACCACGGCGTCCGCGAGCGCGGTGGCGTTGGGCAGGGCGCCCAGCCGGTCGAGAAAGTGTTCGAGCGCGAACAGCTGCTCGCCTTCAACAGTGTCCGCTTCCGGCGCTGCGGCTGCTTCCGGCAGAGCGGTTTCCTGCGCTTTCAGCCGTTCGCGCTCGAGCAGTTCGTACTCGGCAATATCGAGCAGGTCGTTGGCGCCGCTCAGCAGGCCGGTCCGCGGTCGCGGAGCCATCGCGTTGTCGATCAGTGTCAGCAGCCCGGCCCGCGAGCGGCTGCGCAGGTAGATGACGATGTCGGAGGATGACAACCCGCTCGCACCGAGGTGCACCCGCTGCCGGTCGAGCCGGTTGAGCGTGCGCTGGAAGGCGGCATCCGTCCGAGTCATCCGGCTTTGCGCCAGGCCGATCGCCTGGGCGATGCGATGCGTGGCCGGATCGAGGTCGGCATCCGCAGTCAGCGCACGCATGATCTCGGTGCCTTTTTCGATCCACTTCCAGACCGAGTCGAGCTTTACCTTTGCCGTCCGGATACGAATTTCGGAACCGGAGACAATTGCCTGTTCGAACGATTCGTGCAATTCGGTAAGCCGTCCCAGCAAATGCTGCAATACTTCGGTCGACACTTTGTTGACCGCTTGTGAGCCCGCGACCTGCGCCGTGATGTAGCCGAGTTCAGCATCTTCCTCGCCGGAAAATTGCAGCAGCATGCCGACGGCCGCCATCGCATTGCGTCCGGCGGGACTCAGTTGGTAGTGACCGTCTTCGCCGTACACCAGGAGGCCATTCTCGCGCAGGCGCTTGAGTACGGTTTCCAGCTTGACGCTATCGAGATAGGCGAAGTGGCCGGCGAGCTCCTGAGGGCTCCAGCGCGGAGCGGTGGCACGGGCACCGAGCTCGCGCAGTACCAGCAAGCGCATCAGCACCTCTTCGTCACCGCCGCGAAACAGCGTGATGAAAGCGGCAAGCGTATCGCGCGCGCGCAGCAGCGGAAAAAGCGCCGGCACGTCGGCTGATTCGACGCCCGGGGCGAAAAATTCTGCGAGCGAGAGATCGTCGTGGATATTCATGCGGCGGCCGAAAGTGCCCTCAGAACGGAAGCTTCGCGTCCGGCTTGGCCGCCAGCAGCACGCGGCGGAAGTCTTCCTGTATGCGTTTCAGCGACTGTTCGCTGTCCGCTTCGAAGCGCAGCACCACCACCGGCGTGGTGTTGCTCGAGCGTGCCAGCCCGAAGCCGTCTTTGTATTCGACGCGCAGGCCGTCGATCGTGATCACTTCGCGCGGGTGATCGAAATGCGCAGTCTTCTGCAGCTTGTCGATCAGTGCGTAGTTTTCGCCTTCGTTCAGTTCGAGCTTCAATTCGGGCGTGCTGACCGCGTCCGGCAGGCCGGTCAGTGTGCGCGTGACGTCGTTCTGCCGTGACAGATATTCGAGCAGCCGCGCGCCGGCGTAGAGTCCGTCGTCGAAGCCGTACCAGCGCTCCTTGAAGAACATGTGGCCGCTCATCTCGCCGGCCAGCGCGGCACCGGTTTCATGCATTTTCTTCTTGATCAGCGAATGGCCGGTCTTCCACAGCACCGGCTCGCCGCCGTGCTCGCGGATCCACGGGAACAGGTTGCGCGTCGATTTGACGTCGAAAATGATCTGCGCGCCGGGTTCGCGTTCGAGCACATCGGCCGCGAACAGCATCAGTTGCCGGTCGGGATAGATGATTTCGCCTTCGCGGGTGACGACGCCGAGGCGATCACCGTCGCCGTCGAACGCGAGGCCGATTTCACCGGCGCCGTTGCTGAGCGCGGCACTCAGGTCTTTCAGATTCTCCGGTATCGACGGATCGGGATGGTGATTCGGGAAATTGCCGTCCACCTCGCAGAACAGCGGTGTCACGTCGCAGCCGAGGCGGCGGTAGAGCTCCGGCGCGAACGCGCCGGCGACGCCGTTGCCGCAATCGACCGCGATCTTCATCGGCCGCGCCAGCTTCACGTCGCCGGTGATGCGCTCGAGATAGGCGGGCGCGATGTCGGTTTGCGAGTATTCTCCGGCGCCATGCGCGAGGTCGCCGCGTTCGCAGCGTTCGCCGAGTTTGCGGATCGCGTCGCCGGACAGCGTTTCGCCGGCGATCATCATCTTCAGACCGTTGTAATCGGGCGGATTGTGCGAACCGGTGACCATCGCGCCGGACAGTGTACCGAGGTGATGGGCGGCGAAATAAAGCATCGGCGTCGTGACCATGCCGACGTCGATCACGTCGGCACCGGCCTTGCGCATGCCGCGCGCCAGTGCGGCGGCGAGGTCGGGCCCGGACAAGCGGCCATCGCGGCCGATCACCAGCGTGTGGCGATCATGCGCCAGCGCTTCGGAGCCGAGCGCGTGGCCGATGGCTTCAACGATGTCGGGCGTGAAAGTTTTGCCGACGATGCCGCGGATGTCGTACGCCTTGAGGATTTCTTTCGGGAGAGCAGTCATGGTGAGTGGGGGAGTTGGAGAGTGGGTCGGATGATTATCTCAATTATTCGCCGCTGCGGGCCAGCGGACGCCACAGCCGGGGGCGGCCCGCCGGATTCACGCCCGCGACGTAAAAAACGCGGCAATGCGCCGCGGCAGCCACTGCAGGTCGCCCGGAAAAGTGCCCGACACGAATCCCGCGTGTCCGCCGCTGGCGGGGTAGTCGAGCACGACGCAGGGCGATACGTCGGTCCGGCGCGGCAGCGCCGATGCCGGCAGGAACGGGTCGTTCAGCGCATTCACCATCAGCGTCGGCACGCGGATGCCGCGCAGCAGCGGCTTGCTGCTGGCGCGCGTCCAGTAATCATCGGCGTCGCGAAAGCCGTGCAGCGGCGCCGTGACGGTGTCGTCGAATGCGCGCAGCGTGCGCGAACGCCGCACCCGATTGCCATTGTACAGATCGGGAAAACGTGCGAGCTTCGCAAGTCCCTTGCGCCGCATTGTGCGCAGAAAATACTGTGTATAGACGAGATTGAAACCGCAGTCGAGCGCATTGCCGGCTGCAGCGAGATCAACCGGCGTCGAAACCGCGGCGGCCATCGCGATGATATTGCCTGCGGCTGCCTCCTGTTCGCCGAGCCACTTGAGCAGCACGTTGCCGCCCAGCGATACGCCGGCTGCGAAAAGCGGCGTCGCCGGCAATTGCTTCCTGAGCCGGCGCAGAATCCAGTCGACCTCGGCGCTGTCGCCGGAATGATAGGCGCGTGGCAAACGATTCGGCTCTCCGCTGCAGCCGCGGAAATGCACGACCACGCCGCGCCAGCCGAGCTGCGTCGCGTGGTGCATCAGCGCCCGCGCATAATGGCTGCCGGAACAGCCCTCAAGCCCGTGAAACAGCACCAGCAGCGGCGCATTGGCGGCGTCGCCGGTCCAGTCGAGATCGATGAAGTCGCCGTCCGGCGTTTCCCAGCGGCTGCGGCGGTACGCGACCGGCGGCCGCGGCGCAAACAGCGACGCGTAGATGGTCTGCAGATGGCCGCCGGGCAGCCAACCCGGTGCCTGATACGAAGCGATCCGCGGCGGTGTTGCAGCGAGATCCAACGGCTCAGTCGCGATACGACGGATCGATGCGGTCGAGCTTGCGCAGCAGCGCCGGCCATTCGAGCAGGCCGAAGCGGCGCCGCACGCCGGGTTTGTAGAGATGCGCGGCGCGGTCCACGATTTCACGCGGCGGCAGCGAAATCTCGGTGTTGCAGGAGAGTGCCGCGACCTGCACCTGGCATGCACGCTCCAGCCGGAACATGTTGTTGAACGCTTCCGGAATGCTGGCGCCGGTGGTGAGCAGGCCGTGATTGCGCAGGATCATGCCTTCGTGATCGCCAAGGTCCTGCACCAGGCGTTCACGCTCGTCGAGATTGAGCGCGATGCCCTCGTAGGCGTGATACGCGATTTCGGCAAAGCGCATCGACGTCTGCGCGACCGGCAGCAATCCGCATTTCATCGCCGATACCGCCATGCCGGCAATGGTATGCGTGTGAATCACGCATTCGACGTCCGGGCGCGCCGCGTGCACTGCGCTGTGGATCACGTAGCCGGCACGGTTGACGCCGTAGCGGGTCGCATTGAACAACACGTTGCCGTCGAGATCGATGCGGATCAGGCTCGACGCGGTGACTTCCTCGTAGAGCATGCCGTACGGATTGATCAGGAATTCGCTGTGCGAGCCGGGCAGGCGCGCCGAGATGTGATTCGCGATCATCTCGGTCATGTCGTAAACCGCCATCAGGCGGTAGCACGCGGCGAGATTGACGCGTGTTTCCCACTCTTGCGGACTTACCAGGTCACGGACGTTTCTATCGAGTTTGACGGCGGGGGCGTTCATTGCTTCGATCTCCGTGAAGCGCCGGCACGGCGGAACGCGCAAGTTCGCGCCGGGGCGGTGCGGGGACGTTTCAGTCAATGCATTATAAAACGGTTCGCGGATCAGGTGACGATCGCGATGGCGCCGGCGCGAATGCCCGGCGCCTCAGCCGACCGCCGAGGCGATCGCCGCACCGACGTCCTGCGTGCTCGCGTTGCCGCCCAGATCCGGTGTGCGCGGGCCTTCGGCGAGCACGGTCTCGATCGCCCGCACCACCGCCGCCGCGGCGTCGGGATGGCCGAGGTGTTCCAGCATCATCGCGCCGCACCAGATCTGGCCGACCGGGTTCGCAATGTTCTTGCCGTAGATGTCCGGCGCGGAGCCGTGCACCGGTTCGAACAATGAGGGGTATTTGCGTTCGGGATTGAGATTCGCCGCCGGTGCGATGCCGATGGTGCCGGCGATTGCCGGCCCGAGATCGGACAGGATGTCACCAAACAGGTTGGATGCGACGACCACGTCGAACCAGTCGGGATGCTGCACGAAATGCGCACTCAGGATGTCGATATGATATTGGTCCGTTTTGACGTCTGGATAATGCTGTGCCATGGCTTTCACGCGCTCGTCCCAGTACGGCATCGTGATCGCGATGCCGTTCGACTTGGTCGCCGATGTCAGGTGTTTCTTCGGCCGCTTGTGCGCCAGGTCGAACGCGTAGCGCAACACGCGATCGGTGCCGGCGCGCGTGAAGGTGCTGATCTGCGTGACGGTTTCGCGCTCGGTATCCTCGAAAATGCGGCCGCCCATCGCCGAATATTCGCCCTCGGTGTTTTCGCGCACCACCCAGAAATCGATGTCGCCGACCGCACGTCCGGCCAGCGGCGATTTCACGCCCGGCATCAGGCGCACCGGCCGCAAGTTGACGTAGAGATCGAACTCGCGCCGCATCGGAATCAGCATTTCCCACAGCGACACGTGGTCGGGCACGCCCGGAAAGCCGCAGGCGCCGAAGAAAATCGCATCATGGTGACGGATCGTGTCGAGGCCGTCCTCCGGCATCATGCGGCCATGCGTGAGCCGGTATTC
Organism: Betaproteobacteria bacterium; assembly: GCA_040255885.1. Taxonomy (GTDB): domain Bacteria; phylum Pseudomonadota; class Gammaproteobacteria; order Burkholderiales; family JBDZVW01; genus JBDZVW01. Next base: position 1,103 of record JBDZVW010000003.1, on the reverse strand, counting down.
GCAGCTCCACGGGAACTCGTCCCACTGCCACGTGATGCCGTACTTGTGTCCGGCGGCTTCCAGCACGCGCATGCCTTCCGGCAGCACTTCACGTCCGATGCCGTCGCCCGGAATCGCCGCAATCTTGTAGGTCTTCATCGATTCATCCCAGAAAATGATTGACTTCGTCGTACAGCAGGTCGGGCAGTTCCTCGGCCAGGTAGTGACCGCCGGGCAATGCCTTCCCGCGTACGTCTTCCGCCGCCGCGGCCCAGTCGTCGAGCGGCTTGAAGCAGCGTTCGATCACGCCGTTTTTGCCCCACAACGCCAGCAGCGGGCAGCGAACTTTCTTGCCGGCTTGCCGGTCCGCGCGGTCCAGTTCGAGATCGATGGTCACTGCCGCGCGGTAATCCTCGCAGCTCGCGTGTATCGTCGCCGGGTCACGGAAGCAGCGCACGTATTCGGCAAACGCTTCCGGCGTGAACGGCGAAAAACCCGCGGAACCGCCGCCCATTTTCTGCCGCAGATAGAATTCGGGATCGGCGCCGATCAGCCGCTCCGGCAGCGGCGCCGGCTGAATGAAAAAGAACCAGTGGTAGTAGCCACGGGCAAATGCCATCGTCGTCTGCTCGTACATCGCGAGCGTCGGCGCGATGTCGAGCGTCACCAGCTTCGTAATGCGGTCGGGGTGATCAAGCGCCATGCGATGTGCAACACGCGCGCCACGGTCATGGCTGATGACGCTGAAGCGCTCGAAGCCGAGCGCGCGCATCACGTCGACCTGATCGCGCGCCATTACGCGTTTCGAATAATTGCTGTGATCAGGCAGGCCGTCAGGCTTCGAACTGTCGCCATAGCCGCGCAGGTCGGGCGCAACAATGGTGAAATGTTCTGCCAGCTGCGGCGCCAGCTTGTGCCACATCGCATGCGTCTGCGGATAGCCGTGAAGCAGCAGCAGCGGCGGCTTGCCGCCGCTGCGGTCGCTGTGGACGAGATGGATCGTCGCGCCGTCGACTGCGATCTGCGTCGTGGTGAAGCCGTCGAACATGATGCCGATCGTGTTATTTGACGAACGCGCCGGCGGAGGAGCCGGCGATTTTGCCGAACACGGCACCGGAGGTGAG
>JBDZVW010000195.1:1975-5480 GCA_040255885.1 Betaproteobacteria bacterium | reverse complement strand
AATAAGCGCTCTCGGCATTCGACACCGCGAGCATGAAGCCTTCGCGTCCGTCCAGAAAACCGGCACGAAAAAAATAAGTGCGGATGAACGCCCACAGCCCATGGCCGATCGCCTGCCCCAGCGTCGCTTTTTCACCGCGCTGGTGGCGCATCAACGCACCGGCGCTGGAATAGGCGTTGGTCTTCACCAGCACCTCGTCGAGATCGCGGATCGCTTCATGGCGTAACGGATGCTTCAGCGTGCCGGTCCGGCCGTCGACGATCAACCGTTCGTGCACCAGGTCGTCGGAGAAGCGCGCCGTGCCGCGCCTGAAAAGCCGCGTAACGTAATCCGGCCACCAGCCCGAATGCCGCATGAAGCGTCCGCAATAGCTGGACGAACGCGGCACACGAAACGCATCGTTGCCACCGGGATCGGCGACCGCCGCTTCGATTCCGGCGCGCAGGTCGGCGCTCACCCATTCATCGGCATCGAGCGACAGCACCCAGTCACCGGCGGCGAGCGTCAGCGCACGGTTTTTTTGCGGACCGAATCCGGGCCAGTCCGGCGTCACCTCGACGCGCGCGCCATGCGCACGGCAGACGTCGGCAGTCGCGTCGGTACTGTGGCTGTCAACGACAATGATCTCGTCGGCCCACGCGACCGACTGCAGGCAGCGGCCGATAACGTCCTGCTCGTTGCGTGTGATGATGATGACGGAAAGCTTCACGGGCGCATTGTAGCTTGTTCGGGTCGGAATTCGGCGCAGCGGCGAGCCCGATAAATGCGCCTGCCTCGTTTATCAAAGGAGGAGCGTAGCAGTAAAAGTGATCGATTTTTCCGGACGCCGCCCACCACCCCGTCCGCTCCGCGTCCACCCCTCCTCATTCGAGGAGGGGAGACTCGCATGTTTATCCGGCACGCCGTTTTTCTCCCCTCCTGTTTTTAAGGAGGGGAGGGAGCGAAGCGGAAGGGGTGGTGCAGTTTGCCGTCAAGCCAACGTCTCGCGACAAAGGAACCGACTCCTCATTCGAGGAGGGGAGACTCGCATGTTTATCCGCCGCGTTGTTTTTTCTCCCCTCCTGTCTTTAAGGGGAGCGCCTCGGAGCGTCGGCCGAGGGGCCCCGAAGGGGATCGGCCAGCGTAGAGGCGCAACGACCGCGCCACGAGGCGCTGCATCCCGCTTCAGGGTCGCACCCGCTACGCGGGCTCCTGCTCCGCCGTGCGCGGTCGCAAGGAGCGAAGCGGAAGGGGTGGTGCAGTTTGCCATCAAGCCAACATCTTGTGACAAAAACCCGACTCCTCAGCTCGCCCGCTTCTTTTCCCCGACAGGCAACTCCACCACATTGGCATGAACCGCACGCCCATTGTCCGCCGGCCGGTATTCAGGCACCCACTGCATCAGTGCCTGCCTGACGGCATCGTCGCTGCGGAAAACCGGCGCGTTGAGCCACGTGATCAGGCCGTTCAGCCAGTCGCCATTTTCATGCCGCGCCCGCGCCACGCGCAGCTTCGCATGCGGCGTCGGCAGCGTCTGCTCGCCGTCGGCGAGCAGCTCTTCGTAGAGTTTTTCACCGGGACGCAGGCCGGTATAAACGATGCGGACGTCATTGTCGCGCAGACCGGAAAGCCGGATCATGTCGCGCGCAAGGTCATCGATCTTGATCGGTTCGCCCATGTCGAGCACGAAGATTTCGCCGCCCCTGCCCATCAGGCCCGCCTGCAGCACCAGCTGCGCCGCCTCCGGAATCGACATGAAATAGCGCGTGATCTCGGGGTGCGTAACGGTTACCGGACCGCCCTGCGCGATCTGCTCGCGGAACTTCGGAATCACGCTGCCGGTGCTGCCCAGCACGTTGCCGAAACGCACCATCACAAAACGCGTATCAGGAGCGGATGGCTGCAGCGCCTCGCACAGCATTTCGGCGAGACGCTTGCTGGCGCCCATCACGTTGGTCGGATTGACCGCCTTGTCGGTTGAAATCAGCACGAATTTTTCGACACCCTGCCGCATCGCGGCCTGCGCCAGCACATGGGTGCCGGCGACATTGTTGCGCACCGCTTCCCATGCGTTGTCGTTTTCCATCAGCGGCACGTGCTTGTAGGCGGCAGCATGGAACACCGCCGACGGCGCATGGGTGCGCAATACCTGCGTCACACGCGTTTCGTCCTTCACGTCCCCGATCACGCGCGCCACGGCAACTTTCGGGAAGTGCTGCGCGAATTCCTGCTCGATCCGGTACAGCGCAAATTCATTCAGCTCGAACAGCACCAGCAGCTTCGGTTCGAAGCGCGCGATCTGACGACACAGCTCGGAACCGATCGAGCCGCCGGCACCGGTCACCATCACGGTGCGGCCGCGAATCCAGTCCCTGATACCATCGCTGTCGAGCACCACCGGATCGCGTCCCAGCAGATCGTCGAGCTCGACGTGGCGTATCTGGGACACAGTTACCCGGCCGCTTACCAAATCGTCGAACGACGGCACCATCATCACTGTCAGACCGATGTCCGCACAGTGTTCAATTACGCGACGGCGTTCACGGTGCGTGACATGAGGAAGCGCAATGATGGCCCTTTCCACACTCAAGCGCTCACACTGATGCGCCAAGGCATCGATTCCACCCAGAATGCCGACACCCTGAAGCTGCATGCCCAGTTTCGTCGCATCGTCATCAAAAACGCCAACCACCTTCCATTCGTGGCTGTGGGCCAGTTCCTTGATCAAATTGACCGCCGCTTCGCCGGCTCCGATTACAAAAACCGGCTCGCGCATCACGTCGGAGATCGTGAATCGATGTTCCTTCCAGGCACGATAAGCCAGTCGGCTGCCGCCCATAAGGATAGCCAGCAATAACGGATCGAGAATGAAGGTGGAGCGCGGCACCATATCGCCCAAACGCAGCATGAACAGCAGCGTCGGAACCAGCATCATTCCGGTAGCGACCGCCAACAGAATACGCTTCAGATCCGGCAGACTGGCGTAGCGCCACAACCCGCGATAGAGTCCAAACGCAAGAAACAGTGCCGCCTGCAGCGGTACCACGTAGGCCATAGCCTGCCAGATCAATCGCAGATATGGCTGCGGTGGCAATTCCAGATTGAAGCGCAGCCAGAACGCCAGCAGCCACGCGAGCGCCGCGGCAACGACGTCGTGAACGAACGCAAGCAGCGAGCGGCGGTTTATGCGAACCATTCAGATGCGGGCGCCGGAGGGAGGCAATGCCCGTTCGAGTATCAGGATTAGTATCAAGTATACCGCCGCCGTGCCGGCAAGCACCGCGATCTGTGCCGGCAATGCCGCTTCGCGGCCAGCCAGCGCTGCGAGACCGCAGGCTATCATCAGCGCGTATTCCATCAGTCCCGTATTCAGGTGCCCCCAGCCAGCCTGCACCAGTCGCTGATAATAGTGGCTGCGATGGGCAAGCCACACCTTTTCCCCGCGCAATGCGCGCCGGACCAGCGTCACGCTGGCGTCGATCACGAACGGCGAAAACACCAGTGCCGGAAACCATGCCGGCCAGTA
>JBDZVW010000195.1:0-1875 GCA_040255885.1 Betaproteobacteria bacterium | reverse complement strand
TCGGAGCCATCCATGAAATTGTAAAGATTACTCATCCATGCAACGGCGAGTACGGTAATTGCCATGCCAATATAGCCGAATTCCGGCAGCGCCGTTGCAACAAAGATCGCGGCGGCCACCAGATGGCCCAGCAGCCGGGCAGCAGCCGGCATGCTCTTCCAGTCGTCCAGCAGTGACAGCGCAATCAACAGTACACACGGCACGATCCAGACTCGCAGCGGCAAGCCAAAGACCGCGGCCGCAATGATGATGCCGAGATCGACTCCCAGACCGCCCAGCCGCGGCACCGGCGTTTCATGCAGCGATCGTTCGTTCGGCCGATCGAGCAATCGCGCCGCGATCCTGCTTCGGAGCAGGCCGTAAACGGCGCACCATGCGATCAGCAACGCCAGCAAAGGCGCCAGGAAACCGGCAGCAGTCACACCGCGCCTCTTCGGATAAGTATAGCCGGTCTCAACATCGCGTCCGATCGACGACCATGTTGTCCTGACGCAGCGGTAGCCTCAAATTTTTTGTCGTCCGTAACAAGCACGGCATCCGGATGGCATGCCGTGGCAACGATAATCCGATCCGTGGGATCAGGTTTTCCTGTCTTCGATACCGACCGGTTCGAATGGATCATCATACTCAAGTACCGATCCACGCAATTTTCCGAATATCCCGGCTTCAGAGGCGAGTCCTTCCTTAACGGGCTCGATCTTCAGCACAGGTCTGCCGCAGTCAGTGATGATCAACGCCTGCCGCGTTTCATCGATCTGGCGAAAATATTCCAGCTCGCGCAGTTTGAACCGGGATTTGGAAACGTTTTTTCCATGCTGCGGATCCAATATAGCTGACCGTGCTCACCCCAACGGTTCACTGAGGCCTTCCACGTTAAACCCCTCCCGTTCTGCAGCGTCGGTCAGCCTCTTGTCGAAACAGACGAACGTGATATCGGGCGTCCTGAAATCGCAGGCGGCGACTGCTGCCGCGAGTTGAAGTGCATCCGCAGCGGTCAACGGATGCAAGCGCAGCAGGCGGCGGGCTTGCGCACGAATGGTTTCAACGGGCTCGATTTCCTGCCATTCACGGCTCGCGGCAGCCAATCGGTCAAATGCAAGTTTGACTTTGGAACCATCGAGTTGTCCCGAACGCTCAAGCCGGGCAATCGCACTGGTACATTCGACTGCTGTACTCCACCAGACCAGGAAGTTCGGATCATCGCGATAGATTTCTCTCGCGCGCCGGCTATGCGAATCCTCGACCAGCAGCGATGCCACCGCGGAACTGTCCCAGAATCTCACCTGTTTTCTTCCCGCTCCTGCAGCAGAGCCTCGAGTGCGCTCGTGTGGCCCCTGGCTCTTGGTCCCGGCTTGAGAAGGAGCGGATCCGGTCCGGTTTTTCGCTTGACGACGCGACGGCGTATGACACCAGCACGCTCTAAAGCAGCAAGCCGCGCTTCGTCAGAGAACGATTCAGCACCGGGAGTAATCGGGGAAAGCTGTGCGACAGGGCGATTACGATCCGTGATAACGATCGTTTCCCCATGCTTTACCCGATCGAGCAAAGCGCTCAGTCGATTTTTGGTTTCCGATACGCTGGCCATCTTCATATGGCTATAATAGCCTGATTGCCTTACGAGAGCAATTTAAATGGCCGGCTATTCGAATAGCGGTTGGTTTGAGCTGGACGGTTCGACGAAAACGAAGAAGGACATCACGGTTACGCAGACGCCGCCCACCGCCCCCGTCCACCTTCGCGGACTCCCCGCCTCAATAAGGCGGGGAAATTCGTGCCTTCATCATCGCGTCATACATACATTCATTCTCCCCTCCTCGAATGAGGAGGGGTGGACGCGCAGCGGACGGGGTGGTAAGCGACGTCAACCACGGGCAC
>JBDZVW010000194.1:0-5500 GCA_040255885.1 Betaproteobacteria bacterium | reverse complement strand
CTGGTCGGCATCGACGTGCGCGTGCTGCAGCGCCTGGGATCGAATCACGTGCTGGTTGTTTACGGAATGGACGGCGTCGACGAAATTTCGATTTCGGCCGAAACCATGGTCGGAGAGCTGAAGGACGGCGAGGTGCGGGAATACACGATCCATCCGGGGGATTTCGGCCTGCCGCTGGCAGACCGTCAGAGCATTTGTGTCGGCGATTCCGCGGAGTCGAAAGCGTGCGTGCTGCGGGTGCTCGACAATCAGCCGGGGCCGGCGCGCGACATTGTCGCGCTCAACGCCGGTGCCGCACTTTACGCGGCGGATGTGTGTGCGTCGATTGCGGATGGCGTGCGGCTGGCCGCTGAAACATTGGCGAGCGGCGCCGCGCGGCGCAAGCTCGACGAATTCGTGGCATTCACTCATGGCTGACATTCTCGATCGCATCGTCGCTGCCAAGGCACAGGAAATTGCTGCCGCGAAAGCGGCGCAGCCGCTGCACGCGGTGCGGGCGCAGGCGGAAGCGCAACCGCCAGCACGCGATTTCGAGGCGGCGCTGCGCGCGAAAATCGCGGCCGGGCAGCCGGCGGTGATCGCCGAAATCAAGAAGGCCAGTCCCAGCAAGGGCCTGCTGCGCGAGCATTTCGTACCGCGCGAGATAGCGCTCGGTTACGCAAGGCATGGTGCAGCCTGCTTGTCGGTGCTGACCGATCATCAGTTCTTTCAGGGAACGCCCGAGTATCTGATTGAAGCACGGGACGCGTGCGCGCTTCCCGTGCTGCGCAAGGATTTCATGCTCGAGCCGTATCAGGTGTACGAGGCGCGCGCGATGGGCGCCGATTGCATACTGCTGATTGTCGCGGCGCTTGATCCGGTGCGCATGCGCGAACTGGAAGCGGCGGCGCGCAGCCTCGGCATGGCGGTGCTGGTCGAAGTGCACGATGGCGCCGAACTCGATTGCGCGCTGGAACTCGACACGCGGTTGATCGGCATCAATAATCGCAATCTGCGCAGCTTCGAAACGCGGCTCGATACCACGCTGCAGTTGCTGGACCGCGTTCCGCACGAGCGGCTGGTGATCACCGAAAGCGGCATTCTCGGGCCGGAGGACGTGGCGCGGATGCGCGAACGCGACGTTCATGCGTTCCTGGTCGGCGAAGCATTCATGCGGGCGCCGGATCCGGGTGTGGAGCTTGCGCGCCTGTTTGGAACCGCTGGTGGCACCGAAGCGGCCGCTGCGGCGGGGCGGTAACGAAGGAGGCGAATCAACATGTTCAAACCCGACGATCTGATCGTGATGTTCGACCGCGGCCTGCGCACGGTATTCGGCACGCCGCAATCGCTGCGGCCGGTACCGGGCGAGGCCCTCGACGAGACGCGGCTCGACGATTCGCAGCGCCGGCTGTCGGCGGCGCTGATGCGGGTCGACCATACCGGTGAAATCTGTGCGCAGGCGCTCTACCAGGCGCAGGCACTGACCGCGCGCCGGCCGCCGGTACGGGATGCGCTGGAGCAGGCGGCGCGCGAGGAAACCGAGCATCTGGCGTGGACCGAAAGCCGCATCAACGAACTGGGCGGTCGCAAGAGCGTGCTGAACCCGTTGTGGTACGCCGGCTCATTTGCAATCGGCGCCGCAGCTGGCTTGCTCGGCGACCGCTGGAATTTCGGATTTCTGGCCGAAACCGAACGTCAGGTCGTGCATCATCTCGACAGCCATCTGACGCGGCTGCCGGCAGGCGACGAAAAAAGCCGTGCCGTGCTGAGCGCGATGAAAGCCGACGAAGCGCGCCACGCAACCGGTGCGCTGAAGCACGGCGGCGTCAAGCTGCCGCTGCCGGTACGGTTCGTGATGCGTGCGGCATCAAAAGTGATGACCGGCACGGCGTTCTGGATATGAACCGTCTCGGCGTGTCGCGCCACCGCTGTGCTGACCGGGGGCGAATCGCCGGCACCCGAATGACATCCAAAAGGGGGAACACATGATCGTCGTGACGACCGAAAACGTGGCTGGATACCGGGTTACCGAAAGCAAGGGCCAGGTATTCGGAGTGGTGGTTCGCAGCCGCGGCATCGGTGGCAACATCATGGCGGGACTGCGCTCGCTGGCCGGCGGTGAAATCACCGAATATACCGAGCTGCTTGAAGAGGCGCGCCGGCACGCGGTGGACCGCATGGTGCGCAATGCCACCGCGATGGAGGCCAACGGGATCATCATGATGCGCTTCGATTCGGCTGAAATCGGCCAGACGATGAGCGAGATCGTCGCTTATGGCACGGCGGTGGTGCTCGAAAAAACCGCCTGACATGCTGCGCCGTGTCCTGATTGCCGTCGGCGTCGCCGCGCTGCTGGCGGCGTTTGCCTGCGCGCTGGACGGAGCCTGGGAGGTGGCCGCATACCTGTTCGTCATCGGCATTGCGCTCGCAGTCGGGATTCCGCTCGAACGCTGGCGCTATACCGGCGCCGGCGGGCGGGGCGAGCAGAAGGTTTTCGATGGTGACTGGCAGCCGACCGGTGAGCGTTTCATGGATCCGGCCAGTGGACAGTGGCTGGAGGTGTATTACAACCCGCACACCGGCGAACGCGATTATCGCGGCCGGCAAGCGTGAACGGATTCGGCGCATGAAACTGCAGCTTCTGTCCGATCTGCATCTGAACGTCGCCGGTATGCCGGCGCCGCGGACCGATGCCGACGTCGTCGTGCTCGCCGGCGATATCGCGCGTCCGGTGAATGCGATCGAGTGGGCGCGGCGGTTCGAGCAGCCGGTGCTCTACGTTCCGGGAAACCACGAGTTCTACGGCAGTTCGATTGCCGGCACGATCGACGAACTGCGAAAGCTCGCACAGCATTCGAACATCCATGTTCTGTCGGGTGACGCGGTGGTGGTGGGCGGCGTGCGTTTTCTGGGCGCCACGCTGTGGACCGATTTCGAGCTTTATCCGGAACCGGAGCGACGTGCCGCGGCACTGGCGAGTGCGCTGCGCTACGTGCGGGATTTCACGCGCATCATGGACGATAATAGCGGAGAACCGTTCACGCCGCAGATGAGCATCGCACTGCACCGGCGCGACCGCGCGTGGCTCGAAGCGCAGTTGGCGCAGCCATTCGAGGGGCCTACCGTGGTCATTACCCACCATGCGCCGTCACGCGGCAGCACCCATCCCCGTTTCGCCGGCTCGCCGGTCAACCCAGCTTTTGTGTCAGACGTCGAAGCGCTGATGGACGGACGGTATGCTGCGCTGTGGCTGCACGGCCATACGCACGACAGTTTCGACTACCGGGTGAACGGCACGCGCGTCGTCTGCAATCCACGCGGCTATGCCAGGAACGGCATCAACGAGAACGCACTGTTCGATCCGTTGCTGACACTTGAAGTCGGCTGAACCTCGATCACGCGTCCACGATCTCGAAATCGTGCGTGATCGTCGCGCTCTTTGCGAGCATGATCGATGCCGAGCAGTATTTTTCGGCCGAAAGATGAATCGCGCGTTCGACCTGTTCCGGCTTGAGGCCGTGGCCGCTGACGATGAAGTGAAAGTGGATCTTCGTAAACACCTTGGGTTCGGTTTCGGCGCGCTCGGCCTGGATTTCGACCGCGCAATCGGTGATCGCGGCGCGGCCCTTGCGCAGGATGTGCACGACGTCATAGGCGGTGCAGCCACCGGTGCCGATCAGCACGGTTTCCATCGGCCGCGGGCCGAGATTGCGTCCGCCGCCTTCAGGAGCGCCGTCCATCACGATTGCGTGGCCGCTGCCGGATTCGCCGATGAAACTGACGTTTTCAACCCATTTGATGCGTGCGTTCATCATTGCTTTGATTTGTGATCCGCAAGGAAAAATTGTAGCTGATACCAGGCGACGCCGATGGTTTCCCACGCCAGCGACGCGCTGTTGCGCAGCGCCCGGGCATTTGGCAGCATCGAAAGCAACGTGGTGCGATAACGCGTCGTGAACTGGGTCGGCGCCGCGACGACATGGAACCCGGCGCGCGTGAACGCCAGCACCGCGCGCGGCATGTGACGGGCGCTGGTGACGAGATAGATGGTATCGATGTTGGCGGCATGCAGGATGGCGTAGCTGTCGGTCGCATTCTGGAGCGTTGTATCGGAGTGGTCCTCGACCCATGCCACCGGGATGTTGAAGTCCTGCTCCAGCACCGCCTTCATCATCATTGCCTCGGGGTGTGCATTGCCTTCGGGCGCGCCGCCGCTGACCAGCACCGGTAGATGCGTAGCGCGCTGCAGCCGTGCGGTGTAACGCAGGCGCGCCAGCGTGCGCCGGTTGACCGTGTCGCCGCCGCCATATTCCGGTGCGCGGAAATAGGCGCCTCCACCGAGGACCACGATCGCCTGTGCCGCCGGCGCCGTGCCGGCATCGAGCGGCGCGGGTTCCCACCACTGCAGCAACGCGGTGCTGACCAGCGGCGTGGACAGCAGATAAAGGATGACCAGCGCGACCCATGCCAGTGTGCGCCCACTGCGCGGATGGCGGATGCCCAGCAGCAGGCCGACCGCGATCAGCAGGATCAGGCTGCCGGGCGGCGTGAGCAGTGCGCCGAGCGCGTGATGGCCGAGCCAGTTCAAGGCGCCGTCCCGCGAATTTCGGCGCGCACCCGGCACCCGGACGGCGGCGTACGGTTTGACACGGCGGCCGAATTCACCATAAAATCGCAGACTTTCTTCGTTTCAGCATTCGAGCGGGATCGCAACATGAAAACCTTTTCTGCCAAGCCCCGGGAAGTCGAGCACGACTGGTTCGTGGTCGATGCGTCCGGCAAGGTGCTGGGGCGCCTCGCCTCGGGGCTGGCGCACCGGCTGCGCGGCAAGCACAAGCCGGAATATACACCGCACGTGGACACCGGCGATTATATCGTGGTGATCAATGCCGACAAGTTGCGGGTGACGGGCAACAAGGCCAGGGACAAGATGTATTACCGCCATACCGGCTATCCCGGCGGCATCTACAGCACCAGTTTCGAAAAGCTGCAGGCGCGCAAGCCGCGGCAGGTGCTGGAGCTGGCGGTCAAGGGGATGCTGCCGAAGGGGCCGCTCGGTTACGCAATGCTGAAAAAGCTCAAGGTCTACGCCGGTGACGTCCATCCGCACAGCGCGCAGCAACCGAAGACACTGGAGATCTGAAGTCGATCATGGCACAGCAGGCACAACAGCATAAAACCGGCACCGGCCGGCGCAAGAGCGCGGTGGCGCGCGTGTTTCTGAAGCCCGGCACCGGCGTCATCGTGGTCAATGACAAGCCGGTCGATGAATTCTTTTCGCGTGAAACCGGCCGCATGATCGTGCGCCAGTCGCTGGCGGCGATCGATGCGCTGAACAAGTTCGACATCACGGTCAACGTCAACGGTGGCGGAGAATCGGGCCAGGCCGGCGCGGTGCGTCATGGCATTGCGCGCGCGCTGATCGACTATGACGCATCATTGAAGCCGGCGCTGAAAAAGGCCGGGCTGGTGACGCGCGACGCGCGCGAAGTCGAGCGAAAAAAGGTCGGCTTTCACAAGG
>JBDZVW010000193.1:0-5521 GCA_040255885.1 Betaproteobacteria bacterium | reverse complement strand
CGATGGCACCGAAGTGGCGGTCAAAATTCTGCGGCCCGGTATTGCACATGTGATCGAGAAGGACCTGGCGCTGATGAATCTCGGTGCCGGCCTGGTCGAAACGCTGTGGACCGAGGGCAAGCGGCTGAAGCCACGCGAGATCGTCGCCGAATTCAGCAAACATCTGCATGAAGAGCTCGATCTGATGACCGAGGCGGCGAGCGCGAGCCAGTTGCGGCGCAACTTCGCCGCGTCGCCGCTGCTGCTGATTCCGGAGGTCTACTGGGATTACTGCTCGACCGGCGTGATGGTGATGCAGCGCATGCGCGGTACGCCGGTGAGCCGGGTGGCCGAACTGAAGCAGCGCGGCGTCGATCTCAGAAAACTGGCGCATGCCGGCGTGGAGATCTTTTTCACCCAGGTGTTCCGCGACGGTTTCTTTCATGCCGACATGCATCCGGGCAACATCTTCGTCACCGACGCCGGCGAATACATCGCGCTCGATTTCGGCATCATGGGAACTCTGACCGAAACCGACCGCAGCTACCTGGCGCAGAATTTTCTCGCGTTCTTCAGACGCGATTACCGGCGCGTCGCCGAGGCGCACGTCGAGTCGGGCTGGGCGCCGGCGGACACGCGCATCGACGAGTTCGAGTCGGCGGTGCGCTCCGTATGCGAGCCGATCTTCGATCGTCCACTGAGCCAGATCTCGTTCGGCAAGCTGCTGGTGCGGCTGTTTCAGACGTCGCGCCGCTTCAACGTCGAAGTGCAGCCGCAACTGATGCTACTGCAGAAAACGCTGCTCAACATCGAGGGACTGGGACGTGAACTCGATCCCGATCTCGATCTGTGGGCCACCGCCAAGCCCTTTCTCGAACGCTGGATGTCGGAGCAGGTCGGCTGGCGCGGCGTGGTGCGCCAGTTGCAGCACGAAGTGCCACACTGGGGCACGATGCTGCCGCAGGTGCCGCGCCTGCTGCACCGCTACCTCGGGCGCGACGATTCCGGCCCCCTGCAGCGCCGGCTGGACGAGCTGATCGTCGAGCAGCGACGCCAGACACGCCTGCTCGCGGTGCTGGCCGCGCTGCTGGCCGCGATCGTCGCGGTGCTGATCTATTCCGTGCATTGATCCTGCCGCTAGCGGCGGATGAAACGAAACCGGGCGTCAGCGTGGAAGCAGGCTCCGCGGGCCCATCCGGCCTGCGGCTGATCGCACGCTGCAGCCGATGGCGGCGCACTGCCTGGCGCCATCGGCTACAGCCCACAGTGACATACCGTTGCAGCCCGTCAGCATGTTATTTGCTAGAATCTGCGCACCTTTTAAAGCGGGATTTCCGATAGGCTGACCGGCACATGGCTCTGCTCGAGATTCGCGACGTGACGCGGCGCTTCAGTGATTTCGTTGCGGTTGATCACGTCAACATTGCGATCGAGGCCGGCGAATTTTTCACACTGCTGGGGCCGTCCGGCTGCGGCAAGACCACACTGCTGCGCATGATCGCCGGTTTCGATCTGCCAGACGAGGGACAGATCCTGCTCGACGGCAGAGACCTCGCCGCGACGCCGCCGGAAAAACGCCCGGTGCACACCGTGTTCCAGAGCTACGCGCTGTTTCCGCACATGACGGTGGCACAGAACATCGCGTTCCCGCTGAAAATGGCCGGAAAAAGTCCGGCCCGGATTCGCGACAGGGTCGACGAAGCGCTGGCAGACGTGCGCCTGTCGGAGAAAAGCGGTCAATACCCGCATGAACTTTCGGGCGGACAGAAGCAGCGCGTGGCGCTGGCGCGCGGACTGGTGAACCGGCCGCGGCTGCTGCTGCTCGACGAGCCGCTGGGTGCGCTCGACGCCAAGCTGCGCGAAGACATGCAACTCGAGCTGATCGAACTGCAGAAGGAAATCGGCGTCACCTTCGTCTTCGTCACCCATGCGCAAAACGAAGCGCTGGCGCTGTCGCACCGCATCGCGGTGATGAACCGCGGGCGCGTCGAGCAGATCGACGAGCCGTCAAAGCTCTATGGCTTTCCGAAAAACCGTTTCGTCGCCGATTTCATCGGCAAGGCCAATCTGTTCGACGCGCGGGTGATCGACAGCGCCGGCGGACGGCTGCGGCTCGAAGTGCCGGGACTGGGCGACGTCGAGGCGCCGGCGCGTGCCGACGGCGGCGTGGGTGCAGGCGACCGCGGCGTACTGTCGCTGCGCCCGGAACAGGTGCGCATTGCTCCGCCCGGACACGCGGAGCAGCTGCGCAATCATTTCCCCGGCAAGGTGCACGATTTTCTCTACATCGGCGACGTCACCGTCTATATCGTCGAGCTGGTCAACGGTACCCGCGTCGAAGCGCTGCTGCCCAATTCGGCGCCCGGTCGCGCGAAGTTTTTCGAACCGGGCGACCCGGTCGAAGTCGCATGGCGCGATGACGTCGGACATTTCCTCCATGAGTGATGCGCGCCCGGCCCAGGTTGCCGCTGCGGCGCCCCGTGATGCCGCACGTCCATTCGCCGCCGTGCAGCGCACGCGCCGCAACGTGGTGAAATGGATCGTCACCGCGCCGCCATTCCTGTTCCTGCTGGTATTTTTCCTGCTGCCAAGCCTGATCATGGTGCTGGCGTCGTTCCGCTACCCCGGCGAATACGGCGGGCTCGCGCCGCTGGGTGCTGCCACGCATCCCGGTGCCGACCACGGACTGACAGTCGAAACCTATCAGTTCTTCTTCAGCAGCTTCATCTACACCGAAATCTTCATCAAGTCGTTCATCGTCGCGCTCGCGACCACGCTGATCTGTCTGGTGATGGCCTATCCGCTGGCGATCCTGATCGCACGCAGCCCGCGCCGGCACCGCGACCTGATGGTGCTGCTGGTGATCCTGCCGTTCGCCAGCAATTTCCTGATCCGCGTCTATGCCTGGATGATCATTCTCGGGCCACAATCGGCATTCAGCCATTTCGTCAACAGCGTGCTCGGCGTGTTCGGTGCCGGCCCGGTAACGATGCTGTTCTCGCCGTTCGCAGTGCTGTGCGGCATGGTTTACGTGCACCTGCCGTTCATGGTGCTGCCGCTCTACACCAATCTCGAAAAGCACGACCCGGTGCTGCTCGACGCTGCGCAGGACCTCGGCGCCGGCGGCTGGCAGCGTTTCTGGCGCGTCACCTTTCCGCTGTCGCTGCCCGGCATTTTCTCGGGCGCGGCACTGGTGTTCATCCCGGTGCTCGGCATCTTCGTCATTCCGGACATCCTTGGCGGCACGCGCGACATCCTGATCGGCAACCTGATCGAAAACCAGTTCCTCACTACTCGCGACTGGCCGTTCGGCAGCACGCTGTCGATCATGCTCACACTGTGCGTGCTGGCGACCGCCGGCTTCGCGGCGTGGCTGGCGCGCGTCGGAGCCCGTCGTGCGTAGGGGGCTGTCGCTGTGGATCGCGGCGGTGCTGGTCTACCTGTTCCTCTACGTGCCGCTGCTGATCGTCGTCGTCTATTCGTTCAACGATTCCCGGCTCAACGCCGAATGGGTCGGTTTCACGCTGCACTGGTACCACGTGCTGTTCAACGACGGCGACATGCTGCAGGCATGGGCCAATTCGCTGATCATCGCCTGTACCGCGAGCATCGTCGCGACCGTGCTCGGCACCATGGCCGGCATCGCGATGCACCGCTACCGGCCGAAGCTGCTGCCGTTCATGGTGCTGACGCCGGTCGCGATGCCGAGCATCCTGCTCGGCGTGTCGCTGCTGCTGTTCTTCATCCAGGTGCTGAACCTGACGCTCGGCATGCTGTCGATCATCATCGCGCACATCACGTTCTGCATCGGCTTCGTCGCGATCGTGGTGCACGCGCGGCTCGCCGGCATGGATAACAGCGTGTTCGAGGCGGCGCGCGATCTTGGCGCGACACCATGGCGGACGTTCCGGCTGGTGACGTTTCCGTTGATCCTGCCGGGCGTGATCGCCGGGCTGCTGATGTCGTTCACGATGTCGATCGACGATTTCGTGATCACATTCTTCACCGCCGGCGTCGGCGTCTCCACCTTGCCGCTGCAAATCTATTCGATGATCAAGATCGCGGTGACGCCCGAAGTGAACGCAGTATCGACGCTGCTGATGCTGATCACGCTCACGCTGATCGTCGTCGCGTCACGCTTCGCGCCCGACGCGCTGCGCGGGAAAGCCTGATGCGCCGGCTCGGCGTTTTTTTGTGTGCGATTGCGCTGTGGCTGGTGGCTGCGGCGCCGGCCGCCGCGGGCGACACGCTTTATCTCTACAACTGGAACAACTACATCTCGCAGTCGACGATCCGGCAGTTCGAGCAATTCTGCAGTTGCAACGTGCATCAGGACTACTACGGCGACAACGAGGAGATGCTCGCGAAACTGGCGGCCGGGGCCACCGGCTACGACATTATCGTGCCGACGCAGTTCGCGGTGTCGGCGCTGATCAAGCAGGGCAAGCTGCGGCCGCTCGACAAATCACTGCTGCCCAATTTCAGGAACCTCGATTCGAGGTATCTCGATCACTGGTTCGATCCGGGCAACAAATATTCGGTGCCGTATGCGTTCACGATCACGCTGATCGGCTACAACGTGCAGAAGATGCGGCAGCTCGGCATTCCGACCGACACCTGGGCGGCGATTTTCGAGCCGAAATATCTGAAGAAAGTGAAAGGCCGCGTCACCGTGCTCGACAGCCAGCGCGAGCTGATGGCCGCCGCGCTCAAATATCTCGGCTACTCGGTGAACGACACCGACGAGACGCACTGGCGCCAGGCAGAGGACGTGATCCTGCGCGCGAAGCCGTACTGGGCGGCGTTCAACGCGCAAAGCTACATCCGGGAAATGACGATAGGCAACATCTGGCTCGCGCACGGCTATTCAAACGATTTTTTCCAGGCGGCGCAGGATGCGCGGCGCGCGAAACGCCCGTTCACGATCAGCTACACCGTGCCGAAGGAAGGCGCGGTGATCGCACTCGATTCGATGGTGCTCGACAAGACCGGCCGACATCCAAAGCTTGCGCACCAGTTCATCAATTTCATGCTTGAAGGCAGGCATTCGTCCGAGCTCACCAATCTGATCGGTTCCGGCAACCCGAATCAGGCAGCACGACCGTACATCGATCCGCAGATCGCGGCCAACCCGGCGATCTTTCCGACACCGGACGTGCTGAAGCGGCTCGAATACATGAAAGACCTCGATCACCGGCAGCGGCGGACGCTGAGCCGCATCTGGACCGAGATCAAGGTGAGATGAATCCGTCCCCGGTTTCGGCAGCATCCGGGAGTGATTTATACTTTGATGAACAAATCCCGCGCCACATCGTATCCGTCTCCCATTGAACGATCGCACACCCCATTACAGTCACCGGCAACCAGGAACGGTGCTCCTGGCAGCCTGTCTGGCAGGGGCTGCAGTGTGTCTGGCGCTGGCTGCGATCACGCCGAATGGCGCCTTCCTGGCGCTGGCAGCGTTTGTGCTGATCGGAACGGCGATCGTGTTTTCATCGCTGACGATCGAAATCGACGAGACGCAACTCGCCTGGCATTTCGG
>JBDZVW010000192.1:0-5531 GCA_040255885.1 Betaproteobacteria bacterium | reverse complement strand
GCGCGCCGAACAGCGCCGGTGCGACGAAGCCGCCGGCGCCGGTGCCGATCGCATAGAACACCGAAATCGCGATCGCGCGCATTTCGAGTGGGAAAATCTCGCTGACCGTCAGGTACGCCGAGCTGGCCGCGGCTGACGCCAGGAAAAAGATCGCCGACCAGCACAGGGTCTGCGTGGTCGCGTCGAGCCAGCCGCGGGTGAACGCGTAGCCGGCGGCGAGCAGACCGAGCGCTGACAGTCCGTAGGTTGCGGTGATCATCTGCCGCCGGCCGACACTGTCGAACAATGGTCCGAGCAGCAGCGGGCCGAGGAAATTGCCGAGCGCGAACGGCAGGATATAAAGTCCTACGCGATCGTCGGCGACGCCGTAGAAACGCGTCAGCACCAGCGCGTAGGTGAAGAAGATCGCGTTGTAGAAAAATGCCTGCGACACCATCAGCGCGAAGCCGAGCAGCGCGCGGCTGCGCCGGCGCGTAAACAGCACATGCGCGATCTCGCGCCATGACGGCGGCGGCCGGACCCGGATTGCAAGCGTCGCCGTGGTTTGCGGCAACGGGCCGTGAGCGGCTGCGACTTCGGCTTCGATCGCGGCGACCTGGGCTTCGGCCTGTTCGGCGCGGCCGCGGGTCAGCAGCCAGCGCGGGCTTTCCGGCAGATGGCGCCGCACCAGCAGGATCGCCGCGGCCAGCAGCGCGCCGAGCGCGAACGCCAGGCGCCAGCCGACGTTCGGTGCGAAATAACGCGCATCGAGCAGCGGCAGGCTGATGGCGGCGCCTGCCGCTGCGCCGACCCAGAAACTGCCGTTGATGGCGAGATCGACGCGCCCGCGCACGCGCGCCGGGATCAGCTCGTCGATCGCCGAGTTGATCGCGGCGTATTCGCCGCCGATCGCGAAACCGGTGGCAAAACGGCACGCGGCGAACGAGGCGAAGTTGAACGAGAACGCCGTCAGCACGGTGGCGATCGCATAGACCGCCAGCGTGATCAGACACAGTTCCCGGCGGCCGATGCGGTCGGCGAGCCGCCCGAAATAGAGCGCGCCGCACACGGCGCCGGCAACATAGAGCGAGCCGGCCCAGCCGATTTCAACGGCTGACAGCGCCAGCGTGCTGTCGCGCTGCAGGACGCTGCCGATCGAGCCGACGACGGTGACTTCGAGGCCGTCGAGAATCCATGTGATGCCGAGCGCGAGCACCACGCGCCAGTGCCAGCGCGACCATGGCAGCGCATCCAGCCGCCCCGGAATGCCGGTGCGGATCACGGGAGCGGGATGCAGGCGATCGGATGTCGGCACGGAGATTGCAGATCGGTGGAGGCTTCTTGTAAGTTATACATATGCTACAGTGATCGAAACTCTTGCTGTAGTTTTGTTGTCTTCTCTGGACACGCCGCATCGGCGGCCCATCGCGATGCGTTGCGCATGACCGTCCAGAAAGAGAAAGCACGATCCGGCGCGTGAATACCATACTGACCGATCAGGATGTCTATCTGTTCAGAGAAGGCACCCATTCGCGGCTGTACGACAAGCTGGGCGCTCACGCCGACGCAAGCGGCACGCGTTTCGCCGTGTGGGCGCCCAACGCCGCCGCGGTATCCGTCATCGGCGATTTCAACGGCTGGAACAAGGGTGCGCATCCATTGACGCCGCGCGCGGACAGCTCCGGCATCTGGGAACGCACGGTTCCGGAAGCCGGCCTGGGCGCGCTGTACAAGTATCACATCGTGTCGAATCACGGCGGCTACCGTGTGGACAAGCGCGATCCGTTCGCTTTTTATTGCGAAGTGCCCCCGGCCACCGGTGCCATCGTCTGCGATCTCGATTACGACTGGAGTGACGGGCAATGGATGGCGCAGCGCGGCCGTGCCAACGCGCTCGATGCGCCATGGTCGATCTACGAGCTTCACCCCGGATCGTGGCGCCGCGTTCCGGACCAGGGCGACCGTTTCCTGAGCTGGCGCGAACTGGCGCCGCTGCTGGTCGAGCACGTGCTCGATACGGGATTCACCCACGTCGAACTGATGCCGGTGATGGAGCATCCGTTCTATGGCTCGTGGGGCTACCAGACCACCGGCTACTTCGCGCCGACCGCACGCTACGGCACGCCGCAGGACTTCATGTTCTTCGTCGACTACCTGCACCGCCATGGCATCGGCGTGGTCCTCGACTGGGTGCCGTCACATTTTCCGGACGACGAGCATGGACTTGCGTATTTCGACGGCACGCACCTGTTCGAGCATGCCGACCCCCGGCAGGGCTACCATCCGGAATGGCACAGTTGCGTGTTCAATTACGGGCGCAACGAAGTGCGGGCATTCCTCGCCAGCAGCGCGCTGTTCTGGCTGGAGCGCTATCATGTCGACGGCATCCGCGTCGATGCGGTGGCGTCGATGCTCTATCTCGATTACGGGCGCACGGCCGGGCAATGGATACCGAACCGTTTCGGCGGCCACGAAAACCTGGAGGCGATCGACTTCATCCGCCAGCTCAACGAATCGGTGTACCGCGAATTTCCGGACGTGCAGACGATTGCCGAGGAATCGACCGCATGGCCGCAGGTGTCGCGGCCGACCTATCTCGGCGGGCTCGGCTTCGGCATGAAATGGAACATGGGCTGGATGCACGACACGCTCGAATATTTCGCGAACGACCCGGTGCACCGCAAATATCATCACGACCGGCTCACGTTCAGCCTGTGGTATGCGTTCTACGAGAACTTCGTGCTGCCGCTGTCGCACGACGAAGTGGTCTACGGCAAGCGCGCGCTGCTGGGCAAGATGTCTGGCGATGACTGGCAGAAATTCGCGAACCTGCGCGCGCTCTACGGCTACATGTGGGGGCATCCGGGGAAAAAGCTGCTGTTCATGGGAGGCGAGTTCGGACAGTGGGATGAATGGCAGCACGAAAAAAGCCTGGACTGGCATCTGCTCCAGTATCCGAATCACCAGCGGCTGCAGCGCTGGATCGGTGATCTGAACCGGCTGTACCGCGGCGAGCCGGCGCTCCATCGGCAGGATTTTTCGAATGCAGGCTTCGAGTGGATGGACTGCAGCGACTGGGAGCAGAGCATCATCACCTTCGTGCGGCGCACCGGCGGCAATGAGGCGGACACCGTTCTGGTGGTGTGCAACTTCACGCCGGTGATGCGCAACAATTACCGTGTCGGCGTGCCGCACGGCGGCTTCTGGAAGGAGCTGCTGAACAGCGACGCGGTCGAATACGGCGGCAGCGGCCAGGGCAACCTCGGCGGCGCGGAAGCGGCGCCGCAACCTTTCGGCAATCAGGCGCATTCGCTGGCGCTGACGCTGCCGCCGCTGTCGGTGATGTTTTTCAAGGGTGCCGGCGATGCCGCGTGAGTCGAACAAAAGCGGCGCGGTGCGATCCGCGGCGGTGATGCCGGTCGAAGCCGGCCGCAGGCGCGTCGTGATCGAGGCGGTCACGCCGCAGATCGAAGGCGGACGCTTCGCGGCGAAGCGCGTCGCGGGTGAAGCGGTGGTCGTCGAGGCCGACATCTTCACCGACGGCCATGACGCGATCGCGGCGGAGCTGCTGTGGCGCCGCGCCGCCGACCGCGATTGGCAGCGTGCGCCGATGGTGCTGTTCGACAACGACCGCTGGCGCGGCAAATTCACGGTAACGCAGACCGGGCGCTGGCTGTATACCGTGCGCGGCTGGGTCGATGTGTTCGCATCGTGGCGCAACGATCTCGAAAAGCGCCGGGCGTCGAATCAGGGCGGACCGGATCTGGCGCTGGCGTTCCTCACCGGGGCCGCGTTGATCGAGCGCGCGGAAAAAAAAGTGTCGAAGGCGGACGCCGGAATTCTCGCTGCCATGCGCGAACGGCTGGCGGGCAGCGCCGATGATGACGAGAAGTTTGCGACCGCGCAGGACGCGGCGCTGGCCGAGATCATGGCCGGCGTCCGCGACGCAGATCTGATCACCACCTACGCACCGGAACTGGCGGTGACGGTCGAGCGCGAGCGCGCACGCTACGGCGCGTGGTACGAAATGTTTCCGCGCTCCACGCGGGCCGATGGTACGCCTGGCACGTTCGATGATTGCATCGCGCGCGCGCCGTACGTGGCCGGGATGGGTTTCGACGTGCTCTATCTGCCGCCGGTTCACCCGATCGGCAGCACCAACCGCAAGGGCCGCAACAACGCGGAAACCGCGGCGCCCGGCGATGTCGGCAGTCCATGGGCGATCGGCTCCGCCGACGGCGGACACAAGGCGATCGATCCGGCGCTCGGCACGCTGGCCGGTTTCCGCCGGCTGGTGGCGGCGGCGCGCGCGCACGATCTCGAAATCGCGCTCGACATCGCGTTCCAGTGTTCGCCCGATCATCCGTATGTGCGCGAGCATCCGCAATGGTTTCGCACGCGTCCCGACGGCAGCATCCAGTTTGCCGAGAATCCGCCGAAGAAATACCAGGACATCTATCCGTTCGATTTCGAGTGCGACGACTGGCGCGCGTTGTGGGAAGAGCTGAAGAGCGTGTTCCTGTTCTGGATCGGCGAAGGCGTGCAGATCTTCAGGGTGGACAATCCGCACACCAAGCCGTTTCGCTTCTGGGAATGGGTGATCGCCGAAATCCGGCGGGATCATCCGGACACGATTTTCCTGGCGGAAGCGTTTACGCGGCCGAAGGTCATGCATCGTCTGGCGCGACTCGGCTTCTCGCAGTCCTATACCTACTTCACGTGGCGCAACACGAAGTACGAGTTGACGGAGTATTTCACCGAGCTGGCGCAGGACCGCAGCCGCGAGTATTTTCGGCCCAACGTGTGGCCCAACACGCCGGACATCCTGCATGAGTACCTGCAGTTCGGCGGCCGTCCGGCTTTTGTCGCGCGGCTGGTGCTGGCAGCCACGCTAAGCGCCAACTACGGCATCTACGGCCCGGCGTTCGAGCTGTGCGAAAACCATGCGCGCGAGCCCGGCAGCGAGGAATACCTGAACTCCGAAAAGTACGAGATCCGGCGCTGGGACGTGGCGCGCAGCGACAGCCTGCGCGACGTCATCGCGCGCATCAACGCGATCCGCCGCGACAATCTCGCGCTGCACAGTGACTGGAGCCTGCGCTTCCACGCGGTCGACAACGACGCGATCATCGCCTACAGCAAATGCATGCCCGACCGTTCGAACATCGTGGTCGTGGTGGTCAATCTCGATCCGCACCACGTGCAGTCCGGATGGCTCGATCTGCCGCTGGACGCATTCGATCTGGCGCCGGATCAGCCGTACCAGATGCACGACCTGCTGTCCGGCGCGCGCTACATATGGCAAGGCTCCCGCAACTTCGTGCAGCTCGATCCGCAGGTTTTGCCGGCCCACGTGTTCGGACTACGCCGGCGCGTGCCCAACGAACGTGATTTCGATGCCTTCATATGATTGGACGAGAAAGGTTTTTGGTGAGCAATCAAAATGACTTTGCTTGCGTCGATACGGATGCCGAAAATCCCTCTCAATCCCCCTTTACAAAAGGGGGAAGTATTGTGATTTTCGCCGCTACACGATGACTACAGGCAAAACT
>JBDZVW010000191.1:0-5554 GCA_040255885.1 Betaproteobacteria bacterium | reverse complement strand
GCAGCGTACCCTACCCAGCGGATGTTCCGTCCGATTCACTGCCCGGATCCGCGGCCTCTCTTACCGCGCGCACCTCGGCGAATGCGGCATTGATGTCGCGTTGCTGAAACGGCTTCTGCAACATCGGCCGGCCATCGTACGGCGCGCGCAGGCTGTCCTTGCCGTAGCCGGTCGCGAAAATGAACGGGATGTTGCGCGCGGCGAGTACATCGGCAACCGGATAAACGTCGTGTCCGTTGAGGTTGACGTCGAGAATCGCGGCGTCAATCGTTTCGTGCTGCGCCATCTCCACCGCCTTGCGTACCTGCGCAACGGGGCCCACCACCTCACAGCCAAGCTCGCCCAGGATGTCCTCGATCAGCATCGCCACCACGCTCTCGTCTTCAACGAGCAGGACACGCAACCCGGCGGGGAAGGCGTCCGGCTGCTTGCTAGCGGACATCAATCACCCCTCCCTCCGCAGCCGGCAGAGGCGTTTCAATCGTGCAAACGACTCCCGACGGCTCGAACCGGAGCCGGGCGCGGCCGTTCAGCTCCAGCGACAAACCGCGCTCGATCAGCCTCGATCCGAATCCCTTGCGACGCGGCTGCTGCGCCGGCGGCCCGCCGTTTTCCGCCCACGTCAGCCGCAGCACGTCGGGCGCCGCGCGATCGACCTTCCACGTCACATCGATCGTTCCGGTCGCGTTCGACAATGCGCCGTATTTTGCCGCATTCGTCGCAAGCTCGTGAATGGCCATCGCCAACGCTACCGCGGACTTCGGTGCCAGCTTGATATGCGGACCATGGCAGGTGATACGGGCACGTTTCTTCGATTGAAAAGGGTCCAGCTCTTCGATCAACAGATCGCGCAGCGACGCGCCGCTCCAATCGTCGCGTGTCAGCAGATCATGCACCTTCGACAATGCAATGAGTCGCGATTCGAAAGTCTCACGGATCTTGGGATCCACGTTGGTACCCCGCAACGATTGGGCGGCGATCGCCTGCACCGTGGCGAGCGTGTTTTTCACGCGATGATTCAGTTCGTCCACCATCAGCGTCCGGAACGCTTCTGCGCGGCGGCGTTCGGCGATGTCGCGCGCGATCTTCGACGCACCGATGATACGGCCGTCGGCATCCTTGATCGGAGACACGGTCAGCGAAATCGCGACCATGCTTCCGTCCTTGCGCAGGCGAACCGTTTCCTGGCTCACGAACAACCGCCCCTTGCGCACGTGCGCGAGAATGTCGTCTTCTTCATCAGGACGGTCGGGCGGGACCAGCATTCTGATCGAGCGGCCGACAGCTTCTTCCGCGCTATAACCAAAAAGGCGCTCCGCGCCGCTGTTCCAGGTCCGGATGATGCCATCGAGGTCCTTGCTGACGATGGCATCGTCGGACGACTGCACAATCGCGGCGAGCCGGCTCCGGTATTCTTCCTCGCGTTTGCGTTCGGTGATGTCATGGGCAACCATCCCGGCGCTTGTCACCCGGCCTTTTTTGTCAGCGATCGGAAAAAGATTGAAAGCGATGTAGGTTGTGCTCCCCCCGGATTGCCGCTCGATCTCGTAATGCTGGGCACCTTCTCCGCGCCGTATCTTTTCCAGCAGCGGCACCTGTTGCATTCCGCTTTCCGGAATCACGCTGGCAAAACTTTTTCCGATCGCCTGGTCCGCCCTCAGTCCAAACAGTCTTTCGGCTGCCGGATTCCAATGCTGAATTTCGCCTTCGAATGAAATCCACAGGATCGGGTCCTGCGACGATGCGACGATCGCGGCCAGCCTGGCGCCTTCATTTTCACGCCGCTTGCGCTCGGTGATGTCGATGAAAGTCAGCACCACGCCGTCGATCACATCATCAATGGTGCGGTATGGCAAAATGCGCATCAGGAACACCGTATCGTCCACCACGCCGTTCACCTCGCGTTCGATGCCCGACAAGGTGCGCAGCACTTTTTTTACATCACGCTGCAGGTCGTCATAAATCAGATGGGTGACGATTTCGGTGACGGGCCGGCCACGATCGCTGTCGCGCAAAGCGAATATCTCGGACATCTCCGGCGTGAAATTCTTGACGCGGAGATGGCTGTCGAGGAACAGCGTCGCGATCTGCGTACTGTCGAGCAGGTTCTTCAGATCGCTGTTGGCATGATTCAACGCTTCATTGGATGCGGCCAGCTCGCTGTTGATCGTTTGCAGTTCCTCATTGATCGACGTCAGTTCTTCCTTGGACGTCTCCAGCTCTTCGTTCGCGGATTGAAGCTCTTCATTGACCGACTGATATTCTTCGTTGGACGACTTCAAATCTTCGTTGGCGTTTGCCAGGTCGTCGATTGATGTCTGCAACTGCGCCCGCACCGCCTGCAATTCGCGATTGAGCATCTGGGCGCCAATGGCCGACTCCGGTGTGCCGGCCCGCGGCTCCAGGCTGATCGGTCCATTATCCTGGAATGCGATCACAAGCAGTCCGTCCGCCGGCTCGGCGAGCGCCGCCGCGACCACGCCGATGAGGTGGCTGTCGCCGTCGATGGTGGCGACGATCCTTTCCTGCACCGCCTGCTGTTGCAGTTCGGCGGCTTTCTGCACCGCAATCTGCGCCGCCGGTTGCAGCTCCTTCTTCAGTATCTTGAACAGATTGAAACTGGCGGCGCCGGGCGCCGGTTCGACGTAGTGGCCGGTTTGTCCGGAAAAATGAAGAATGTCATGGTTCTTGTCGATGACCACGTAGGCCGGAAAAAACTTCTCCAGCGCGTAGCGCGCGTGCTGCTCGATACGATCGGTGAGCGCACCGCCCGCACTCGCTTCCAGGGGACGCGACGATTCGGCTCCGGAAGCAGCCACCGTGGCTCCCGACCGGGAAATCGCCGGCAGCATCGCTCTCACTTCATCGCGCCGGCGGAACAGCCTGTGCTTCTCGTCAACGACGGCGAACAGATCGCTTTGTCGAGACAAGTTTTCCGAATTGCCGAGAAATAGATAGCCGCCTGGACGCAGTGCATAATGAAACGTCCTCGCCAGCCGGTCCTGCAGGCCGGCATTGAGGTAGATCATCACGTTGCGGCAGGAAATCAGATCAAGCTTCGAAAACGGAGGGTCTTTCACCAGGTCGTGCACCGAGAAAACGCACATGTCACGGATCGTCTTGTTCGGGCTGTAGTCGTCACCCTCCTCCACGAACCATCGCGCAAAGCGATCCGCCGACACGCCAGAAGGGGATTTGCGATAGCGTGCATGGCGGGCGATCATCACGGCATTCGAATCAAGGTCGGTTCCGAACAGATGAACCGGGATGGCCAATCCCCGGGCGGCGATCGCTCCCCGCAGCACTATCGCGATCGAGTACGCTTCCTCGCCGGTCGCACACCCCGGGACCCACACGCGTATCGGCCGGTCTGCGTCCTTGTTTTCGAGGAGCTGCGGGACGACCCGTTCCTGCAGCGCCGTAAACGCGTCCGCATCGCGAAAAAACTGGGTCACACCGATCAGCAGATCATGAAACAGCAGCTCCGGCTCGATCGGATCTGTGCGCAAACGTTCGGTGTACGCCGGCACATCGTCGAGCTGCAGCACCTGCATGCGGCGCTGAATGCGGCGGATCAACGTCTTGTCCTTGTATTCACTGAAGTCGCGGCCGAGCCGGGTATGCAACAGTGCGCAGATATTCGCCAGATGTTCCCTCGCATCGCGACGGGTGCCGTCGCGATCCTTGTGCCGGACGACATGCGCCAGGTGCCGCGCGTAATCGATGATCTTCGCCGGCATCGCCTCGACCGGCGTCACATAATCGGCCAGGCCGGCGGCAGCTGCGCTGCTCGGCATGCCCGACAGCGCCGTCTCGCCGACGCCAGCCTGCGCCAGCGTCAGCCCACCGCGCTCCTTGATCGCCCGCAGGCCAGTGGTGCCGTCAGTGCCGCTGCCGGAGAGAATGATGCAGACGGCGTTCTTGCCCTGGTCCTCGGCGAGCGATGTAAAAAACATATCAATCGGAGGCCGCTTGTCGCCAGGCGGCGCCGGTTTCGTAATGCGCAGAATACCGCTGGCGACCGTCATCACCGCATTCGTCGGAATCACGAAAACATGATCCGCAACGATAGCCATGCCGTCCTCTGCCTGCACCACCGTCATACCGGTGCAGTTGCCCAGCAATTCGCCGAGCAGACTTCTGCGTCGCGGATCGAGATGCTGCACCAGCACGAACGCCAAACCGGTTCGCGCCGGCATCGTAGAGAAAAACGACTTCAAAGCGTCCAGTTCACCAGCAGATGCGCCGAGCCCGACGATCAGCGGCGTGCCGGAATTCCGTGCGGTGGACTGCCGTAAGCCCTGTTGAAAGGTCTGCTTGGCCGGCGCATCCGTCGAATCGTGTCCCGCGGCTGGTTTTCCATTCCGGGCTTGCCGCGCCATGATGCCGTCCTCTGGCTAAATGATCGCGGACAGGCGGTTTTGGTAGACGCCCGTGGCCGCACAAATAGTTTTAATCCTTCGAGTATAGCTACATTTGACTGCAGCGCGAACAGCCATGATCATGCCCCCGTGCCGAGTCGTGACCGGATCGTCAATATGCTGCGTTACGGGACTCTGAACGGATATGTGTTGGCCTTCGTTCGACAAGCTCGCTTCGGCCCGTTCGGGTGAACGAACGAATAGGGCGCTGACTCGGCTCGTGATGAATCTTTCGACATGGACCGCTTCTACGCCGCGCACGACGGGCTGGTTGAACCGCGAGCCGGTTCAATTCGTTTGGGCGTTCATTATCTGAACGGTGGAAGCACTACCCGAAAATTCGCCCCCCGCTCGCTTCCGGTGCGACAGCGCGACGTCTCGGGTACCGATCGCCGTCATTCTGGGCTGCGGCGCCTGAAGTTTGGATCGAAATGCGGATCGATGCGGGTCACTCCGGACAGCCGCTGTTTCCCCAGCACGCGCTCGGCGCGTCTGCTGCGGCGGCGTTCCGCCCGCCGGTGTACCCCACGCGCCAGCGTGCCGGCGATACCGCCGATGATCGCAACGATCATATACAGCACAAAACGGATCAGGCGGATGAATGCGATTATCGCAACGACAAGCAGAACGGCTGCGATGATGATTTCAAAGATCAGTATGCCGGCAAGTTCCACGATGCCTCCCCCATTCGCGCATTGCCAACTATCCAATACCGGTATCACGCATCGGCGCGAGCCGGTGAACTTCTGATTCTTCAGCGGTTGCCCGTGCAATCACGGATACCGGACCAGCCGTCATCCACGGTTTTCGGAACAAGATACTCCTTTTCGTGGCGGAAGGGGTGGGATTCGAACCCACGGACGGTTGCCCGTCGCCGGTTTTCAAGACCGGTGCAATCGACCACTCTGCCACCCTTCCGGCCGAAACGCGATGTTACTCCGCGAGCCCGGCCGACCGCTTCGTGGCGGGCCATTCGAGCGGCACGCCGCCGGGCTGAGGCAGAATGGCCGCATGGATTCGCGGCACACGCGCGCTGACCGAACCGATGACCCGGACGGCTCGATCGAGGACCTCCGGCACTTCATCGAGCGCCATCGCCGCATGGCAGTCCTTACCGGTGCCGGTGCCAGCAC